>JANLQC010000478.1:0-2240 GCA_031367575.1 Betaproteobacteria bacterium
CCGTGGCAACCACCGCCGCCGCCACGTCCGCTGGTGTTGCCAGACGTGCGAGCGGCGTGTGCGTTACCTGATCCGCGCGCCAGTTTGCATCCATTTTCTTGACGAATTCCGTATCCACGAGCCCGGGCGAAACCGAGACCACACGAATGGCGGGTGCCAACGCACGGGCGAGCGATTTGGTCAGATTATCCAGTGCGGCTTTCGACGCGCAATAGATCACATTGCTGCCCATCGCCGTGACGGCGGCGATCGAGGAAATATTCACCACGAGACCCGGCCTCTTTTCAGCCGACGCGTTTCGTGCGAGCAAATGCCGCAGCGCACGCACCATTGCAAGCGGGCCACGAACATTGGTGGCAAGTATGTCGTCGATCAGCACGTCATCGAGCGCATCCAAATTGGCGTGCGGAACAAACCGTGTCGTCCCCGCGCAATTGACCAGAATATCCAGCCGACCCACGCGGCGCTCGATCTCGTCGGCAAGCACCTTGAGGGCGGCACTTTCGGTTACCGGCGTGGCGAGTGCGAGATGTTCAGGAGCGGCAGACGCGGTATCCATCAACTCCGCGACCAGCGCACGGGCTTTCTCCTGTGAACGATGGTAGCCAACCACCACCGTCGCTCCTTCGTTGGCCAATGCGCGGCAAATGGCCGAACCCAATCCGCCCGCGCCACCGGTGACGATGGCGACTTGACCGAACAACCGGCCTGCGCGTGATGAACCGTCCTCCTTCATTGCCTTCAGCGCGACATTCTGCGCACGCGGATATCGGCTTGTTCCTGATGGCCCGCAAAGTGCTCCAGCGCGCACAGACGCGAGCAATATTGGCCAATCATGACCGACGCTTCATCGGTCAACACGCGCTGGTAGGTATGCGTCTTGATAAATTTCCCCACCCACAATCCACCGGTGTAACGCCCGGCCCGATTGGTGGGCAATGTGTGATTGGTGCCGATCACTTTGTCGCCGTAGGAGACGTTGGTGCGATGGCCGAGAAAAAGCGCGCCGTAGTTGGTCATGCGTTCCAAAAACCAATCGGGATTTTTTGTCATTACCTGCACGTGTTCGGAGCAGATGCGCTCGGCCTCCTGCAACATTTCCTCATCGGTGTCGCAGAGAATGATCTGGCCGTAATCGCGCCACGCCACACTCGCGACGTCGCGGGTCGCGAGCCGCGCGAGCACGCTGGCAATTTGCGCGGGCAATTCGGCCGCGATCTGGCGGCTGGTGGTGATGCATACCGCCGGCGAATTCGGGCCGTGTTCGGCCTGGCCGAGCAAATCGACCGCCACCAATTCCGCATCCACGCTGTCATCGCAAATCACCATCGTCTCCGTGGGGCCGGCCAACAGATCGATGCCGACACGGCCAAAGAGTTGGCGTTTGGCTTCCGCGACATAGGCATTGCCGGGGCCGACCAGCATATCGACCGGTGCCACCGTTTTGGTGCCCAGCGCCATCATCGCCACCGCCTGCACGCCGCCGACCACGTAAATTTCATCCGCACCTGCCATTGACATCGCCGCCACAATCGCCGCCGCCGGCCTGCCTTCATAGGGCGGCGCGCAGGCGATGACGCGCTTCACACCGGCGACTTTCGCCGTCAGCACCCCCATGTGGGCAGACGCCAACAGCGGATACTTTCCACCAGGCACATAACAGCCCACCGAATTGACCGGAATATTTTTGTGGCCGAGCACCACGCCGGGCAGCGTTTCCACTTCCACATCGCGCATCGACAGCAATTGAATTTGCGCGAAGCGCCTGATCTGCGTTTGCGCAAAGCGGATGTCTTCGATGGCTTGCCCGGAAAGGGATTGGATGCAGGCGTCGATCTCGGCCGCACTCAGGCGCAGGGACGGCGGATCCCACTGATCGAATTTTTTTGAGTATTCGCGGACGGCAACTTCGCCGCGCTGCTCGATGCCGACAAGGATTTCCTCAACCGTCGCGCGCACCTGAGTGTCGATCTGCGCCTTTTGTTCGGCCGATTTGCCTTGCTTGAGAATCTGAACCATGGGGACATCCCTTATGATTGAACGATGGCGGTGGATCGCTGCAGCGACCTGACATGGGTGTTGAGCACGGTGGGGTGTCAATACCTCGCAATGCCTGACCTTATCCATATTGTGACTCGGTTTGTACTGCGAATGCAAGCCGCCATGCAGCATGCTGCCATACTTTGAATGCGCCCAGAGAAAACTTCTTTCGACATTTTTCTGGTACTGTTTTGCATTCG
>JANLQC010000153.1:0-4039 GCA_031367575.1 Betaproteobacteria bacterium
TTGGCGCTGTTAGCCATTTCACTGTCCGGCCAATTTCTGGCAATTGGTCGGCAATCTCAACGCAACGACCACATCTGTTCGGGCATATTATGCCAATCACATTTGCGGGCCGCCTTGTAAACGGCACCTGACTACCGTTCCGCCACGTTGATTGGCTTGACGCGTTCGCCATCGCGCACCCGTTCACCGGGATAGACGATCACTTCGTCGTTTTCTTTCAGGCCTTCGCGCACCTCGGTCTCAGATCCGGAACTGGCACCCACGCTCACCGTTGTCAGCCGCGCGCGACCGTCATCAACCACAAACACGCACCAGCCGGTTCCGCGCCGAAACAGCGCCCCCGAGGGAACCTTGAGGGTGCGTTCAGTCTGCCACCTGATGATACGGCCTTCCACGCGGAAATTGTCGCCCAGCGCCATGCGTTGCGCGAGCGGCGCGAGGAGTTCGACGACGACATTCACCCGTTGCTCTTCCACCCCCAACGCCGAAAATTTGGTGAAGGCGGCAGGCTCGACCACGCGCACCTTCGCGGCCAATGATTTGCCGCCGCCCCACTGCTCAAGTTCGACCGGCGTTCCAATTTCAATTCCGGCACCATCGCGCGAAAGCACCGTGATCACCGCTTCCAGATCGGCGGGGTCGCCAATTTCCATCAGCGGCGTACCCGCAGCAACGACACGGGTACTTTCTTCGATCAGGCGAAGCACGCGGCCACTTGCAGGTGCGATGACCGGCGTTTGCGCCCTGCCGCCACCGCCACCCAATCTGGCCGCAGCCCCGCCAGGCACAAAATCAGCCAGTTCGGCCTCAGCCAAACGTAGCGCACTTTCCGCCGCCGCCATTTCTTTCGCCGCCGATGATGCGCCAAACCGCGCCGTCTCGATCTCGCGCAAGGTCACCATTCTTGCCGCAAACAATTTCTCGACACGCTGCAAATCCGCAGTTGCGAAAACGTGTCCCGCACGCGCCTTTTCCAGATTCGCGCGCGCGGCATCGCGGCGCGCGTCGGCCGACGCGCGGCCACGCGCATCAAGCATGGTTGAAGAAATCGGATCCACCATCGCCACCACGGTGCGTCCTGCTTCCACCACGTCGCCCACTTTCAGTGTGATGCGCCGCAAGTGCCCGGCCACCGGCGCGGAAACCACGTATCGCTGGCGGATGCGGGTCTTGCCTTCTTCGGTAATGGTGCTGCGTAACGGGCCAAAGATTGCGCGCACCGTCTCGACCGGCGTTGCTCTCGGCCACAAGCCGGCACCGATCAGCGCCAGCAAAATGAACGCGCCAACATAGGGCAGCCAGCGTCGCGAACGGGGGATTGATGCCGCTTGCGCCTGCGGACGTGCGGTGGGTGTTTGAGGGATGTCGGTTGGCATGATGTGAATTATTGCGTTATTCCGGCGCACGCAACGCGCCGATCAGATTGAGCCGGTTCAGTTTGCGCAACACCGCCGTTGCCGACGCGGTGGAAGCGATGGTCACGATGAGGGCCGCGATCGCGTAATTTTGCGCGGTCAGGATGATCGGCAGGCGCACCGTTTCGGTATTCACCTGCTGCAACAGGCCGATTGAAAAGAGCGTGCCCAGCAGCAGGCCCAGCGGAACCGCGACCAACGCGAGCGTCACCAATTCAATGACCAATACGGCGGCAACTTCCCGGCGCGAAAAACCGATCACGCGCAGCGTCGCCAGTTCACGCGCGCGCTCGGCGAGCGAAATTTGCGCGTTGTTGTACACCACGCCAAACGCCACCACGGTGGCCAGCACAAGATAAATGGTCTGCAACAAATTGATACTGGCCGCCGTGGTTTCCTTGAAACTGTTGCGGAGCGATTCCTTGATCGCAACCGCACTCACGCGCGGTGTGTTTTTCAGGGCGCGCAAGAATTCGCCGCGGCGCGGGCCATCAATGGCAAAACTCGCGCCGGTGATGACATCACCCTCTCCCAGCAATCGGTTCAGGGCATGCAATTCCATGTAGGCGGACAGCCCCGCGAAATCCTCCGAGGTGCCGACCAGCCGCACCGCCCGCATCACCTGTTTACCTTCCAGCGATTCAATCAAAAATTCGTCGCCGACGTTCGCATCCAACAGTTCCGCGAGCTTGGCCGACACCACCAGACCACCCGCATTGATGCCATCCAGCCGAACCTGCCGATGCCCCGCGCCGATGACGCGGTTGTGCAATCCGTCGGCGGGCAACCCCTGCAATCCGAGTTGCCGGTGGCGCTGCCCGAAATGCACGCGCACAAACACATTGCGCACGGGTTCGACCGCCGTCACACCCGGCAATTGGCGCAAGTGATGCAACGCCTCCGCACTTGTTGGCTCACTCAGGGCAATGCTGATATCCTGGCGCTGCACGACATCCCACTGGAACTCAAGGATTTCCGCGACGCTGTCGCGCAGGCAACTCGGCACGATCAGGATGCCGGTGGCAAGCGCGAGCCCAATGACGGTAAGTGCGGCTTGCAGCGGTTTTCTTTCCAGATTTCGCATCGCAATCCGAAACGAATGCGTGAGTAATTTCGCGATGCCGGTACGCTCGATCATCGCCGGCCGATAGCTGGCCGGCGGCTCGGGGCGCATCGCGTCGGCCGGCGGCAGCTTGGCCGCCCGCCGCACCGCACTCCATACGCCGGCAGCGGCGGCGATGGTGCTGACAAAAAGCGCCAACAGCAGCGCCGATTCATCCAATTGAAATTCGAGTACCGGAAAACGAAAAAACGCGTGATACATCCCGACCAGCCGGTTGCCGAGCACGATGCCGCCGAGGGTGCCGAAAACGCTGCCCACCGCGACCATCGCAAAGGCGAATTTCAGGTAGTGGACAACGATCTGGCGGTTGCTGAAACCAAACGCCTTCAGGATCGCAATCTGCTCGCGTTGCAACGATAGCAGGCGCGATAGCACCGCGTTGGTCATGAATGCCGCCACGCTCAGGAACACCAGCGGGAAACCGATGGCAAGCGTGGTCAGCACGCGTATTTCATCCGACACACGAATGTGCGAGGGATGCGTGGCGCGGCCAAACGCACCGCGTGCGCCATAGCTTTCCAGCAACCGGTCGATGGCCGCAATCACCGCCGCCTCATTGGCGGCCGGTGCCAGCGTCAGCGCGACATCGTTGAACGCACCGGTCAGATCGAAAGCGGCGGCGAGTTCCTGATAGGGCATCCAGAAAATGCCAAAGGTGCGATGGTCCGGCAGTGCGGCCCCCGGACGCGATTCAAAAACATACTCCGGCGAAAGCACAATGCCGGCAATGCGAAACGTGACGCGCCGGCCATTCAAGAGTAACGACAGGCTATCGCCGGGATGCAATTGGTTGGCCTCCGCGAAGGCTTCGCCGACCAGTAGCTCGCCACGACTGCGCGGTGCCAGCCAGCGTCCGGCGCGCAGAAACAAGCGGTTTAGTTCCGGTGTGCCGACGTCGGGAAGTGAGCGGATGATGCCGCTCGCGGGTTCGTCGCGGCCGGCCAGATCGAGCGTGACGCGCGCGCTAACGCCGGTCTGTACGGTCGCGACACCGGGAATGTCGCGGATTCGGGCGGCAATCGATAACGGTGCCCGTTTCAGTTGTGCAAATAGGTCAGCGAAGTGATGCGCCTGATAGTACTCGCGCTGGGTGGAATCAAGCGAATGAATCAGGCTGCGCGCCATGATCATCATCGCAAGTCCACAACCGATTACCATCGCCACCGCGATTGCCTGACCGCGCAGGCGCTTCAAATCGCGCAGCAGTTTCCGGTCCAGATTGGACATCTTCACCATTTCAAACTGGCGGGCAGCGCGCGCACCGTGTTTACCTCGATGCTCTGTACCCGTCCATCGGAAAACCGGATGACCCGATCCGCCATCTCCGCCATTACGGCATTGTGGGTAATGATCACCGTCAGCGTGCCGAGTTCACGGTTGGCGCGCTCGATTGCCTCGAGCACCACAATGCCGGTCTGAACATCCAGCGCGCCGGTCGGCTCATCGCATAACAACACCTCGGGGCGCTTGGCAATCGCGCGCGCAATGGCCACGCGCTGCT
>JANLQC010000496.1:0-5432 GCA_031367575.1 Betaproteobacteria bacterium
GCCTGTTCGCGCCCCAGCGTCAGCAGATTTCGATTTACCTCGCTGATCGATTTTTCAGACGTGCGCAGTGCGTCGGCCGCTTCCGAGCGCGATTCCTCGCTCTTGACCAGATCGCGCTGAAGCTTTTCTATTTGTTCGCGCAATTGGCGCAGTTCCTGCCGCCGGTCGGTCTTGTCCGCCTGTGCCCCGCTGATTGCCGCATGAATCGCGAACAGCAACGCGAACGCAATCCGCAAAATTGGCACGATGCCTCGCATGCGCGCCGAAGCGTTGCCTGTGTGCCGGGCAATCACGCGCGCGCCACCATTAACGATTACGCCTTGCCCGCAGCACCCGGTGCGCGTCCCTGCGCCGCCACGGCGGCCTGCGCTTTCGCGATTTCCGCCTGATCCCCCAGATAGTAATGGCGGACGGGTTTCAGGTCGTCGGTCAATTCATAGACCAACGGAATCGCGGTGGGAATATTGAGATCAACGATTTCCTCGTCCGACAAATGATCCAGATGTTTGATGAGCGCCCGCAGACTGTTGCCATGCGCCGCAATGATCACGTTTTTCCCGGCGCGCACCTGCGGCGCGATTTCCATTTGCCAATACGGCACCACCCGCAAAACGGTGTCTTTCAGGCATTCGGTCGATGGCAACTCTTCCGGCAACAACGATGCATAGCGAAGATCGTTCGCGGGATGGCGTTCGTCATCTTTGGTCATTGGCGGAGGCGCAATGGCATAACTGCGCCGCCAGACCAGCACTTGCGCTTCGCCGAATTTGGCGGCGGTTTCAGCCTTGTTGAGCCCTTGCAGTGCGCCATAGTGGCGCTCATTCAGGCGCCAATGCTTGACCACCGGTACCCAGCGCCGGTCAAGCACTTCCTGCACGATCCACAAGGTGCGAATCGCGCGCGTCAAAAGCGAGGTATAGGCGATATCAAAATCGAGGCCTTCGCGAGCGAGCGAGGCCGCGGCCGTGACCGCTTCC
This sequence comes from Betaproteobacteria bacterium, assembly GCA_031367575.1. Lineage (GTDB taxonomy): Bacteria > Pseudomonadota > Gammaproteobacteria > Burkholderiales > Usitatibacteraceae > UKL13-2. Next base: position 978 of record JANLQC010000496.1, read on the forward strand.
TGAACACCCTTTTCGGTCAGATTCACGTCCTTCCAGCCGGTGAAACGGTTTTCCAGATTCCAGGAGCTTTCGCCGTGGCGCATCAAAATGAGTTTTTTCATGGGGGTCGATGATCGGGGTGTTGGGAAGGCAAGCTATATTCGCGCAGTTGATTTTCAGGCTTGATTTTCGCGGAAAAGGCGCAACTTGTTGGTAAAATATCAGGTTTTCGGCGATCACCAAATTCAGCAGCATATTTACTGCGGCAATTGGCATCCCGATCTGGCATCCCGATCCGGCATCCCAATCCGTACCTAATTTCGCGCCAACCTCAGCGCGATTTCATTCACGCAGCGTTTTTTCAGAATAGTCGTCAATGGTCGAATTTATTTCGCAAAATGTCATGCTGGTGCTGCTGTTCCTGACCAGCGGCGCAATGCTGGTCTGGCCGTCAATCGCCAAAACAATCGGTGGCGGTTCGCGCGAAATCGGTACACTGGAGACCACGCGGTTCATCAACGCGGGCGATGCGCTGGTGCTCGATATCCGCGACACTGGCGAGTTTAACGGCGGACGCATCCCGAAATCGAAGAATATTCCACTCGCGGAAATCGACAAGCGTCTGGATGAGATTAGCCGATTTAAAGACAAGCCGGTGATTGTCACCTGCCGCACCAACATGCGTGCGAGTTCTGCGGTACGCCTGCTAAAGCAACGCGGCTTTGTCAATGTGTACCAGCTGGCGGGAGGATTCGTTGCGTGGCAACAGGCCAGCCTGCCGGTCGAAAAATGAACGTTATGGCCAAAGTGACGATGTATTCCACCGCCGTTTGCCCATTCTGCCAAATGGCGGAACGCCTGCTTTCGTCCAAGGGTGTGGCGGAAATCGACAAGATCCGAATCGATCTCGATCCGGTCAAGCGCGATGAAATGATGGAAAAAACCGGTCGCCGCACCGTTCCGCAAATCTATATCGGCGGGCAGCATGTCGGTGGATTTGACGACCTGTCGAAGCTCGACCGCGCCGGGGGACTCGATCCCCTGCTCGCCGCCTGAATGTTCGTATTATCCGCAACTGCCAAAAATTAATTCCAAGGAACCCACATGACCGACGCAACCGAACAAAACCAACCTGTTTATTCAATCGAAAAAATCTACGTCAAGGATCTCTCACTGGAAATCCCGAACGCGCCGCAAATTTTCCTGGAACGCGAAGCGCCGAACGTGGATGTGCAACTTCATCACTCCTCAGTCAAGGTCGATGAAGGCGTGTTTCAAACCGAACTGACGCTGACCGTCACGGCGAAAATCGGCGAAAAGACCATGTTTCTGGTCGAAGCCAATCAGGCGGGCATTTTTGCGATCCGCAATGTACCCGACGCCGATCTTGATCCGATTCTCGGCATCGGCAACCCGAACATTTTGTATCCCTACGTGCGCGAAACCGTATCCGACGCCATCGTGCGCGCGGGTTTTCCGCCGGTGTTGCTGAACCCGGTTAATTTCGAGGCGCTCTATCAGGCGCAAAAGCAGCATGAAGCGCAGCAAGCCGCCGGTGGCGTGGCCGCGACCCCTGCCGCCGCGCCGGTCGTGACACACTAGCAAACGGTTTTCCCGACGGTCGACAGACTGCCCGCCAATTGATGCACAATATCGTCATGAAATCGCTCATGACAACTCACCGCGCCGCCATACTCATGGCGGCGTTTTGTTTGGGTCCTGCAAACCTGCCTGCGCAGACGCCCGCCGCACCGCAAGCTGCGCCAACGCCAACGACGCTGTTTACCGCTGTCGGCGATAAGCCCGCCATCGTCTATGACGGGCCCTCGGCCAAGGCCAACAAGATTTTCATACTGGTGCGGAATGTGCCGCTCGAAGTACTCGTCAGGCTCGACAAATGGACTAAAACACGCGACGCGGAAGGCGTTGTCGGGTGGCTGGAAAATAGTGCGCTCGGCGAGCGCCGATATCTGCAAGTGACAGTCGGTGTCGCCGAGATTCGCGCATCGCCCATGCCGGGCGCACCGCTCATGTTTGAAGCGCAGCGCGGCGTGTTGCTGGAAATTTCCGGCGCGTTGAAAGAAGGCTGGCTGCCGGTACGCCATCGGGACGGGCAAAGCGGATTCGTGCGCCGCATTCAAGTGTGGGGCGGTTGAATATGGTGCGCGAACGGTGAAAATCGCGGTGCTGGGTGCCGGCGCATGGGGCACCGCGCTCGCCATTTCATTTTCCGGCCGGCATGACGTCTCGCTTTGGGGGCGCCACGCGGGGCAACGCGAAGTGCTGGCGCGCGAACGCCGCAATGTTCGCTATCTTCCCGGATTCCCGTTTCCCGATCCGCTCAAGATCGCGCCGCAATTGTCGGCTGCCCTCGACCATGCCAGTCTCATTCTCATTGCCACCTCGACCGATGGTCTGGCGGAAACGCTGAGTCTCGCCAAAGAAGCGCGGGTGCCGGTGATATGGGTTTGCAAAGGATTCGACCGTACGAGCGGAAAACTTCCACATGAAACAGTCGCCGAATTGATGCCCGCCGCAACGCAGTATGGCGCACTCAGCGGGCCGAGTTTCGCGCTCGAAGTCGCGCGCGGGCTGCCCTGCGCCCTGACGTTGGCGACCAACAATTTCTCGTTTGCACAACGCGTTGCCACCGAACTCAATGGGCCGGCGCTGCGGGTCTATTCCAGCGACGACCTTATTGGTGTGGAGCTCGGTGGCGCGCTCAAGAATGTCATGGCGATCGCATCCGGAATCTGTGATGGCATGCAGCTTGGCATGAATGCGCGCGCCGCACTCATCACCCGTGGCTTGGCGGAAATGGTGCGCCTCGGTGTGGCGATGGGCGGCAAAGCCGAGACCTTCATGGGGCTCACCGGACTCGGCGATCTGGTGCTCACCGCCACCGGCGATCTCTCGCGCAATCGCGCCGTCGGGGTAAGACTTGCGGAGGGAAAATCATTGAAGATCATTTTGGCCGAACTCGGGCATGTCGCTGAAGGTGTGAATTCCGCCGCGACCGCGCTCGCCCGCGCAAAAATCCATCACGTTGACATGCCGATCACGGCCGCCGTGAATGCCGTATTGTTTGAAAACGCCAATCCGCGCGAAACCGTCAAACGCCTTTTATCGCGCGAAGCCACCACGGAAGTGCGCTAAGCCGAATGCCGCCCTAATCCAAAAAATTATTTTCATCTCCTCAAAGGAATCTTTGCACCATGCCGAAAAAACCCGCCACCAAATCCACCAAATCCACCAAATCCACCAAGTCCACCAAGTCCACCAAGTCCACCAAAGCCGCGAAGCAGGAATCCAAGCCCCCCGCCGCACGCGCCGCGAAGAAGGCGGTTCCCAACGTCGTTTCAAACGCGGCCGCCGCATTGATTCACCCGCCGTTGACCGCCGCACAAAAAGCCGATGTGCTGATCGAAGCGCTGCCCTATATCCAGCGTTTCTGGGACAAAAACATCGTCGTCAAATACGGCGGAAATGCGATGACCGAGGTTGCGTTGCAGGAAGATTTTGCGGAAGACATCACGTTGCTGAAATTGATCGGCATGAACCCGGTGGTGGTGCATGGCGGCGGGCCGCAGATCAATCGCACGCTCGAGAAAATCGGCAAGCAGGGGCAGTTCATTCAGGGCATGCGGGTCACCGACGACGAGACGCTCGATGTGGTGGAAATGGTGCTGGGCGGCCTCGTCAATCAGGAAATCGTCACGCTCATCAACAAGGCCGGCGGCAAAGCGGTCGGGCTCACCGGCAAGGACGGCAATTTCATCCATGCCCGAAAAATGACCATTCCGTCCAAGGAAGACAAGCGGAAGAAAATTGATATCGGTCTGGTCGGCGAGGTAGTGAAGATCGACACCGGCATCATCGATCTTCTGGATACCGAAGATTTCATTCCGGTGATTGCGCCGCTCGGTGTCGATGAGAAAGGTACGGCGTACAACATCAATGCCGATATCGTCGCCGGGAAAATCGCCATCGCACTTCAGGCCGAGAAACTGATCCTGCTCACCAACACCGCCGGCGTGCTCGATAAAAAAGGCAACGTGTTGACCGGCCTGACCGCCGCCAAAGTGGCCGAGTTGATTGCCGACGGCACCATCTCCGGCGGCATGTTGCCGAAAGTCGATTGCGCGCTTGATGCGGTCAAGAACGGTGTCAAGACCGCGCACATCATCGACGGACGTGTGCCGCACGCGCTGCTGCTGGAAGTATTGACGAGCGAAGGTGTCGGCACCCTGATTCGCGGGGCGAGTGCGAATCGGGGGCAAGGGCGGTAGAAGTTTTTCCGGGTAAACTCTAGCACTGGCGCGGCGTTCGGCGCATAAAAGCCCGAAGATGCCCGCCAATTCTGGGTCTTCACTATTTTCGCCGCATCGGCTATCTAGTGTAGTGCTTGGCAATTTCTGGAACATAAAAACGCGTCTTTTTGCGCCATACGGCGTCGCAAATCCTCGTGATAGGCAA
>JANLQC010000506.1:0-15611 GCA_031367575.1 Betaproteobacteria bacterium
AATCAAAGGCCGGCACGTACTTCGCCAGCAATGCGGGTGTATCGCGCTTCGGATCAACGGTCACGAACAGCACCTGCAATCGCGCCGCCTCCGGCCCGAGTTTTTGCATCACCTGACGCATATCCGACAATGTGGTCGGACATACATCCGGGCAATGGGTAAACCCAAAAAACATCACGACAACCTTGCCGCGAAAATCCGCCAGTGTGCGCGGCTTGCCGGTATGGTCAGTCAAGCGAAAGTTGGTTCCGTAGCCTTCAATGCCGGTGATATCGAGTGCATTGAATCCCGGCTTGCTTTCACAGCCAATCAGAAAGTGTGCCGCAAACGCGGCTGCACACACGAATGACATCGTGCGGCGCACCAATTTCATCGCCACACCAGCGCGGAGTAATGATCGATCAGCAATGCCGCGAACAACAGCGACAAATACAAGATTGAAAACGTGAAGGTCCGGCGTGCCAGCGCGTCAGAATAGTCGCGGTAAAGTTTTATGGCGAAATACAAAAAGTATCCGTTGAGCACCAGAACCGAAGCCAAATAAATCCATCCACTCATACCGACCGCGAATGGCAGCAAGGTCGCCGCAACCAACAACAGTGTGTAGAGCAGCAGGTGCAATTTGGTAAATGCTTCACCGTGCGTAACCGGTAACATTGGCACACCCGCCTTGGCATATTCGTCCTTCCGATAGAGTGCCAGCGCCCAGAAGTGCGGCGGCGTCCACGCGAAAATGATCAGAAAAAGCAGCAGTGCCTTCGGGTCGACAACACCCGCAACCGCAGCCCAACCGAGTATCGGCGGCATTGCGCCGGACGCGCCGCCGATCACGATGTTTTGCGGCGTCGCCGGTTTCAGGATCACGGTATAAATAACCGCGTAGCCGACGAAGGTGGCAAGCGTCAGCCACATTGTCAGTGGATTCACATACCGGTACAACACAACCAGTCCGGCACCGCCAACGATGCCCGCAAGCAACAGTGTTTGCCAGGTCGCAATGGAGCCTGCCACCGTTGGACGCGCACGCGTACGCGCCATCTTGCGATCAATTTGCTGTTCGACCAAACAATTGAACGCGGCGGCCGCACCGGCGACCAGCGATATGCCGATGGTCGCGCGCAACATCAGGGTCAAATCCCACGCGACGTCGACTGGATACGCGAGCATCATGCCGATGATCGCCGTGAATACAATCAACGAATTGACGCGCGGCTTGGTCAGTTCGAGAAACTGAAGCAAGACATTGGGTTGGCGCTGCGAGGCAATTTGTTGGGACATCATGAACCTAATTTGTGGCTTTGGTCATACGCAAGTTAATTGACAACAATAACGAAAACAAGATTGCGGCAACGCCGTTATGGGCAACGGCGACGGCCAATGGCAACGCAAACCAGACATTGGATAGGCCGAGAAAAAATTGTAGTCCTAACATCGCCAACAACATACGCGCCGCTTTCCTGCCGGAATCCAACCTAACGAGCGCGATGCCAAACCCGCCAACCACGATCATTGTTATCAGCGCGCCTACGCGATGCATCCACTGAATCGCGCGTAACGCCTCATGCGTCAACAATTCGCCACTTGGGCCATAACCGAGCGGCCGGAAAACATGAAACGCATTCGAGAAATCCATTTCGGGAAACCAGGCACCATTGCAGGTTGGCAAGTCAATACAAGCCAACGCCGCATAGTTAGTGCTCACCCATCCACCCAACGCAATTTGCCCAGCCAACACCACAAGCGCGCCCCAGCCAAACGCCGCCAGTTTGCCCGACCCCATTATACTTCCGGCCCAATTTTCTTTTGCGGGTTGAAGATGCAAAAGCCAGATCAATAGCGCGAGGATGGAAATCCCACCCAGCAAATGGCCGGTAACAATGGCGGGCTTCAACAACATTGTCACCGTCCATGCGCCCAGCGCAGCCTGAAAAATCACCGCGCCGGCGAGCGCCGTCGCGAGCCAGGGCGATTGCCGCCATGACCTACGGTTTTTCCATGCAAGCATCATGATAGCGGCGATGAGCGAGCCGACAATCATCGCGAGGTAGCGATGGATCATTTCCTTCCACGCTTTCGCCATGGTCACCGGGCCGCTCGGCTGCAATGATTCGACCGCAGAAATTTCCGCCGCCGAATGTGCGGGCGTGAGATTGCCATAGCATCCGGGCCAGTCGGGGCAGCCCAGACCCGCGTCGGAGAGGCGCACATACGCGCCCAGAACAACCAGAATCAGTGTCAGAAGCGCAGTGGCCCTGATAAGGTTGAAATAACGTGTGCGCTGACCATTGGCCCAAATGAAAGCGCCAAAAATCAACGCGAGCAACATTGCACCAACGAACCCACGCTCAAAAACACTCAGGCCCATTTGATTGTCGTTGCGCGAAAAAGTCGATTACCCAATTTGCGACGCCTTTAGCACGCGCAGGATGTCATTCGCAAATTTTTTGATGTCGGGGTCCGCACCATAGCGCATAAAAATATTGCCCAGCGTGTCCACTGCGTAGATGGCATGTCGACCTGCCACGTCGCCAGTCGCGGCCGGCAACGCCGCCAACCATGGCAGTGCTGCGGCCGAGATCCAGATTGTTCCCTCAAACGCATTTTGGAGTTCCGCCGACGGCGCAATATTGTCATCGACCAGCACCACCCGCAGCACTCGATCCTGCTCGCGCCCGAGTATCAATCTGGCTTGGCGCATTGCATAAAGTTTTTTCTGGCAGGCTGCCGCACAGTGGCCGCTATCGCGCGTGACCATCAACCATTTTCCACGCAGGCTGCCCGGCATGGACTGCTTGCCAGCGTCAATTCGATCAAAGGATATTTGCGAAAGGGCAACGACCGGCGATATCAAGGTGCCATAGTTTGTTGTCCTGCCAGGTGGAAAGGCATAAAAAACCACAAAAGACGCGATCGTCGGCACCACAAACAGGCCTATCAGCATGACAAATTTGGTGCGCGGCGTCATGAATTGTTCGCCTGACCCGATTGTTCGGCTGGCACAATGGAGGTCGAACGGTTTTCAACCACGCGCCGCGTATTGAGCACCAGCCATAAGACCATGACCGTTGCCGAGAGTGAATACCAGGTAAGCATGTATTCAACATGTTTATCCGCGCCCGCGTCGGCGGGTGCGTTCACGATTTCAAGCGGTGCCGTTGCATCCTGTGCGAGCAATACAAAAGGCAACACATTTTTATGTGTTGCCTTTTGATAGCGTTCAATGGTCAAGTTTTGCCAGACCGCACCTTGGACGGATTGATTCGAAAGCTCAAGAAATCGCGTCGATGGCACCGACAACTTTCCGGAAACCGATACCAGTCCCGCGCTGACTTTGACGCTCGGCGGCAATGGATATGTTGCATCGCGCGCAATCCATCCACGATTGACCAATACAACGGTGTCGGTGTCGGTGATCTTTAGCGGAGTGATCACATGGAAACCGGCGATCCCGCGATTTACCTGATTGTCGATAAAGATCTGGCCCGCCGCTTGCCACTCCCCGACGGCGATGGCGCGCCGATGGCGCATTGCCGCGTCGCGCGTTCGAGCGTCAAGCCGAACTGGCGACAGAATGTTTTTGTCCACGGTTTCCTGTTGCGTGGCACGCTTCCCGGCAGCACGCCCTTGCTGCCAGTGACCCAGATACGCGGTCAGCGCCACCGCCAGAAAAGCAGCGATGGTGGGCATCAACGACGGGGTGAAACGCATTGATCGAAAAACATGAATCATGAGCGGAAGCTTGGGACGAAGTAAACTGTCAGTCGGACAACTTGGACGATTCCGCGCGCAATTAATTCTTCCATTGCGAGCGCCACATGATGAAAATAATTTTGCTGGTTTTGCTTGGGTTGGTGGTCATCAGCCTTTTCAGCGGGCTCTATTTCATGTACCGCGACAAAGGCAAATCGCGGCGTACCGTAATTGCACTGACCATCCGCGTTGCCCTGTCGGCGACGATTTTCGCCATCGTCATGGTCGGTTTTTTTATGGGCTGGCTGCCCGTCAAATAGCGGCTCCGCCGCATCTGCCCACAAAAAAGGCCGCACCAATGCGTGCGGCCCTTGATGCAATGCCGTTACTGCAAGGCTAGACGAGCACGTAGACGAATATGAACAGTCCCAGCCAAACCACGTCCACAAAGTGCCAATACCAAGCCACCGCCTCAAACCCGAAATGGTGATCCGGCGTGAAATGCCCTTTCATGCAGCGGAACAATATGACCGTCAGCATGATCGCGCCCAATGTGACATGGAACCCGTGGAAGCCGGTCAGCATGAAAAAAGTCGAGCCGAATACACCTGAAGTGAGTTTCAAATTCAATTCGCTGTAGGCGTGCGCATACTCGTAAATCTGGAATCCCAGGAACGTGAATCCAAGCACAACTGTCAGAAACAAACCCAATACCAATTGTCCACGATGTCCCGCCTTAAGCGCGTGATGCGCCCATGTAACGGTGGCGCCGGACGAAAGCAGCAAGAACGTGTTAAGCAACGGCACCCCCCACGCGCTCATCGTTTCGAACGAATACGCGACATCCTTGGAAAGGTAAGGCCCGGCCGTTGGCCATTTCGCATCGTAACCCTGCCAAATGAGCGCATTATCGACGTCACCAAGCCATGGCACGGAAAACGCTCGCGCATAAAACAGCGCGCCAAAAAACGCGGCGAAAAACATCACTTCCGAAAAAATGAACCAACTCATGCTCCAACGATAGGAAGTGTCCACCTGCTTGTTGTACATGCCGCCTTCACTTTCACGGATCACCACCGCAAACCAGCCGAATAACATGTAGACGAGAATGGAAAACCCCACCAAAATGGAAACACTTCCCCAAGGCTGGATCTGGTTCATCCACATCACCAATCCTGACGCGAAGAAAAACAGCGCCGTTGAACCAACCACGGGCCATTTGGAAGGGGGGGCAAAATAATATCCGCCTGTCGCTGTACTCACGTGAAACTCCCTTTACTTGGCGGTGAGCATTCTCACCAGAAAAAACAAACTCAATACAAAAACCAGTGTACAAACAATTCCGGCTGCAATTACATGGTGGATTTTGAGTTTCTTCCTGTCACTTTCATATCCATCGCGACTGCGTATGCCCAAGAATCCCCACAAGACCGCTTTAAACGTATCCCACATTACGATCTTGCCCGCTCTTCCGTCACGTTAAAAAAAGTGTACGAAAACGCAATTGCGCCGATCTCTTTTGGTAGCGTCGGGCTGATAAAAAACGTAATGGGCATGTCACGCGTTTCGCCCGCCTTCAAGGTTTGATTGGTAAAACAGAAGCACTCAATCTTGTTCACAAACAGCCCCGCTTGCAGCGGGCCAAAACTCGGTACCGCGCGCCCGGTTGTCGCATGTGGCGAATTGTTTGTCACCCGATAATGCACGGTGGTCACGGCCCCCGGATGCACCAACACCTGCTTGTCCAATGGCGCAAATTGCCAGTCAAAATTTCGGTTCAAACTTGCGTCAAATTCAATTTTCACCGTTCGTGTGTTGTCGATCTGCGTGTTTTCAGCAATTGCCCGGGTTGCCGTAATTCCCAATACTTCGCAAATCTGACGGTACAGCGGCACCATCGATGCACAAAACACCAACATTACCGGTACGATCAATAACAACTTCTTGAGCGTCAGGCGGCTTTCACTCCTTTGCCTTTCCTGGCGTTCCCTTTCGGCGCGGTCTATGGTCACCTGCCGCCACCTGAAAACTTGAAGAAAGTGAAAACAAATACCGCCGCAACCCAAATCAGCAAAAATACCAGCGTGACATACTTGCCGCTCTGCTTCACGCCAGACGATTCCTTGCTGGCCGATTTATTAAAACCTGGATCCATTGCAAAAAATTATTTCAATACGGGCGCTGTTTCAAACGTGTGATACGGCACCGGGCTCGGCAAATGTGTCCACTCGAGCGAATCCGCGCCTTCCCATTGCTTGTCCTTCGCTTTTTCTCCCGAACGGATGGTGGTCACCACGTTATAGAGGAAAATGAGCTGGCTAAAACCCAGCAAGAACGCGCCGACGGTGGAAATTTGATTCCATTCGGTGTATTGCAAGGCGTAGTCCGGGATCCGTCGCGGCATGCCGGCAAGACCCAGGAAATGCTGCGGGAAAAAGGTAATGTTGAAGGCGATCGCTGAAATCCAGAAATGCCATTTACCGAGCGTCTCGTTGTACATTTTGCCGGTGAATTTAGGCAGCCAAAAATAAACGCCCGCCGTGAGGCCCCAGATGGCACCCGGGAACAGCACATAGTGGAAATGTGCAACGACGTAGTAGGTGTTATGTAGCGTGATATCAACGGCGACAATCGCCAATACCAGACCCGAAAATCCGCCCAATGTGAACATGCACAGAAACCCGATGCAAAACAGCATCGGCGTCTCAAACGTGAGGGAGCCGCGCCACATGGTTGATATCCAGTTGAATATTTTCACGCCGGTGGGTACTGCGATCAACATGGTCGCAAACATGAAAAACAATTGCCCCGCCGCCGGCATGCCGACGGTGAACATGTGGTGGCCCCAGACGATGAACGAAAGGATGGCAATCGACGCGGTCGCATATACCATCGACGCATAGCCAAACAATGGCTTGCGGGCAAACGCGGGAATGATCTGGGAAACGATGCCAAACGCGGGCAGGATTAGGATGTATACCTCGGGGTGACCGAAGAACCAGAAAATGTGCATGAACATGGTCGGGTCACCACCACCAGCCGCGTTAAAGAAGCTGGTGCCAAAATGCCGGTCGGTGAGCAGCATCGTGACGGCACCGGCCAGCACCGGCATGGTTGCAATCAGCAAGTAAGCGGTGATGAGCCAGGTCCAGCAGAATAAAGGCATGCGCATCAAAGTCATCCCCGGCGCGCGCAAATTGAGGATGGTGGTGATGATGTTGATCGACCCCATGATCGATGAAGCGCCCAGTAGATGGATCGCCAAAATCGTCATGTCGGTGCCGATGCCTGACTGGATGACGAGAGGTGGATAAAGCGTCCAACCTGATGCAGCCGCGCCGCCTGGCACGAAAAACGAGGAGAACAACAGGATGGCCGCTGGAATCATGAGCCAGAAGCTCCAGTTGTTGAGGCGCGGAAACGCCATGTCGGCCGCACCGATTTGCATCGGCACCAGCCAGTTGGCGAACCCCACAAAGGCCGGCATCACCGCGCCGAAAATCATGATCAGCGCATGAACCGTGGTCAAGGAGTTGAACAGTTCCGGCTGCACAATTTGCAGACCCGGGCTGAACAATTCGGCACGAATCACCAGCGCCATCGCGCCACCGACAAAGAACATGAAAAACGCGAACCACAGATACATGCTGCCGATATCCTTGTGGTTAGTGGTGGTGAATATGCGTGTCCACGGCCCTTTGTGGTCGTGATGATCATGCGCGTGATCTTGGTCGTGCGCGTGATCATGTGCGTGGTCTTGTGCGTGGGTTGCTGCGTTCGCCATTGCGATCTCCTGACTCATCTATCTATAAGCGGCTGTGCCCGGGGCCGGATTGGAACCGGGCCCGAATGCAACCGAAATGTTCTATGCGTGGCCTTGATTCGTTTGAATCCTTGCGGCCTTACTTCCGTGCAGCCTTGATGTCGGCCGGTTGCACAAGCGTGCCCGTACTATTGCCAAATGAATTCTTGGTGTAGGTAATCACCGATGCAAGATCAGTGTTGGATAGCTGCGCAAAGGACTGCATGGCGGTGTTAGGCCGACCAGTCAGTACCAGTTTTATCTGTTGTTCGGCCGCCGCCAGCACGGTTTTGGAGCCCGCGAGCGGCGGAAATGCGGGCGGCATTCCCTTGCCGTTCGGTTGGTGGCAAGCGACGCATTTGGCCGCGTATATTTTTTCTCCTTGCGCCTTCAATTCCGCAAGCGTGAATTTCTTCGTTACATCTTCGTCGGGCACTGCCGCAACCGGCGCGGGTGCCGATTTGTTGCCCCACTTGGTTTTTGCACCTTCGACCCATTGGGCGTACTCGGCATCGGATTTGACGATGACCGTGATCGGCATGTAACCATGTAGCTTGCCGCAGATTTGGCTGCATTGACCCTTGAACGTGCCGACTTTGTCCGCCTTAAACCACACGTCCTTGATGAAACCCGGAATGCCGTATTGGTTTATTCCAAGCTGCGGCACATACCAGCCGTGAATCACGTCATTCGATGTAATGAGCAGCCTGACGCGCTTGCCGACCGGCACAACCAGCGGATTGTCTACTTCGAGAAGGTAGTCATCACCTTTTTTCTCGGTGGCTGCCGTACCTGGTTGCCCAATCTGGCTCCAGGGTGTTGTGAGATTGGAATAAAAGCCCATTTCATCTGCACTGTAATCGTAGCGCCAGCCCCACTGGAATCCCGTGACTTTGATGGTCATATCCGGATTCGACGTGTCTTTCATGTCCAGAACCGTGCGCGTGGCGGGAACGGCAATCGCAATCAAGATGAAAAACGGGATGATTGTCCAGATGATTTCGATCAGTGTACTCTCGTGGAAATTGACGTCCGGCTTGGCACCTTTCGATTTGCGGAACTTGAAAATCGAATAGAACATCGCGCCAAACACGATCACGAATATCACCGCGCAGATCCACAGGATGTACATGTGGAGGCCGTAAATTTGTGCGGAGATGGGTGTTGCCGGCGGGGCAATATTGACATCGTAACTTGCCAGAGCTGGCAGCGCCAATACCGCAAACATGATGCTGGTGCCCAAACACAAGATTGAACGCAGAGGTGATCTGTTCATTTTTTGCATGCTTTTCGCCCGCCCTGATTTTCGATAGTCCGCCGACCTGTTTGCCGGCGGCTTCGTTTGCAACACTCGATCCGCCACCAAACTTGTCACGGACCGCCACACTTGCCAAATATGTTCTTCATGCATCAGTAATCGCGCGCCCATCCCAGAGAGCGCCCGACATTCCGCTAAAATCAATTGGCGTTCGCCACAGGCGATGCCAGTTAGCAGGCGCAACAAAATCGTCCGGCCTGAAATTTCTCCTGACACAGAAATTCCAAACGGCTATTTTATCGCAGCGCAGCACCGTGTGGCAAAGTTTGCACACGCACAGAGGCACTTTGTGATCGTCGTCAGGCGTCAATTCGGCACCAAACGGTCAATTGCGAGGCTTTATTGCCCGCGTGGCCCGTCGTTTGTGTCAGGGCTCAGGCCGTCGCCGTGGCCATAAATTTCACTCTTGACCGCATCGCCGGAAATTGAATATCGCTCCTCAGCCCATCCACCCAGATCGATCAACTTGCAGCGCTCACTGCAAAATGGCCGGGCCGGATTGTCCATTCGGTACGCCGACATGGTTCCACAATGTGGACAACGGACTTGTCTGGGGACCATGGCTACAAGTTGCAGTAGGTGAGGTTGAAATCCACATTGGACTCGAACAACTTGGTGCGCTGCACGCTGCCAGGCAAGATAAAGCGAATGTTCAGCGCGTATTTGTTGGCGCTGATTTCCGGCACGCAGGACAAATCGCGCATCAGCGTCACCCGCAGCATGTGCGCGGCGCGCTCCATCGGCATCTGTTGAAACACGCCGCCATAGGCAATCAGCGGCATCGACTTGCCGCTTTCCCGAAGTACCCGCAACACGATTCGCAGCGCCGCCGCAATCGGATTCATCGGCGCGAGCCAGGTTGCCAGGTCGGTGCGCCGATCCACATTGTCACGGTGCAGCCAATGATGGTAGGACGGCAGGTCAAATTCACAGGTGCCGCCGGGAATGGAAGCGCGCTGTTTGATGGTCATCAACCATTCGTTTTCACGCAAATGCATGCCGGTTTTGCCGGAAGATGCCAATAAGTCGGCGAACGTGCTTTCAATCTCCGCCACCACCGAATCGAGTTTTTCCTCGGAGATCGCGGGGTTGCTTCTCAGGGCCTCGAGAAACAATCGTTGGCGATCCAGCTCTTGCAGCAGATCCGACTTCAAATCACCACGACTCGCGACATCCAATATCTCGAAAATGCTCAGAAGACCGGCCTGATGATCGAGCGGCGAATCCTGCGCGACAAAAAAGTCGACGCGATCAAACAAGTCTTCCAGCCGCAACAAGGTGCGGACGCGTTCATTAAGCGGATATTCGTAGGTGATCACGCGCGGCGGACTCGGAAGGGTTCGGCGAATTGTGACCCATTGACGGCGAGTTTACAAATCTTGCGTCGTCGGGGCACACCGAAATGCGTTGTTCCCGCTATACGCATTGAACCGTTTTCGACATTAACAGGTATTTCTCGTGCAAGCGGAGCACTTGCGGCAACAGGCTGGACATATCGCCAGAATTTGATACGACATCGTCCGCCAATTGCAGGCGCAACGGCCGGGAAATTTGCGTGGTGATAATTCCCTCTACTTCAGCCATCGGCATTCCGGCGCGTTTCATCACCCTTTCCGTTTGTACCCGGACCGGACAATCCACCACCAGCGCAAGTTGGATTTGGCCACGATATCCCATCGTCTCAAATAGCAGGGGAACGGCGAGCATGACGTATGGTGCGTTTTTCGCCGCAGTGGTAGCGAGCGCCTGGGCAACTTCATCGCGAATCATCGGATGAACGATTTTTTCAAGACGGCGGCGGGCGTCGGCATCCCTGAAAACCCGGGCCCTCATTTGCACCCGGTCGAGCGCACCATCCAAGGTCAACACTTCATTGCCGAACGTTTTGCAAATAGAGTCAATTGCCCGTCCGCCGACGCCGGAAATGGCATGCGCAATGGCATCGGTATCGATGAGATGAACTCCTCGTTCAACAAACATCCCGGCAACCGTCGTCTTGCCCGAGCCAATTCCGCCGGTCAGCGCAACGATATTTTTCGGCGTCGCCATGGAGTCAGGTCGGCATGCGGCCCAAATACCATGTGTTCAGCGCCTTGCCCCAGAATAGCGCGATGAATCCGGCGGCGGCGAGATAGGGGCCGAATGGCAACTTCGCGCCACGTTCGCGCCCCTGCAACAAGATTCCTGCGAGGCCGACAACCGTTCCCACCACCGCCGACATGAGGATGACCAGCGGCAACATTTGCCAGCCTAGCCATGCGCCGATGGCCGCCAGCAATTTGAAATCGCCATAGCCCATGCCCTCTTTGCCCGTAAGCAATTTGAATCCCCAAAAAACCGACCAAAGTATCAGGTATCCCGCGACCGCACCCAGCATTGCGGACGAAAGATCGGTAAAGGTGCCCCCCAGATTGACCAGCAGCCCCAGCCATAGCAACGGTAACGTAATGTCGTCCGGCAAAAGCGTGGTATCGGCGTCGATGAAGGCCAACGCGATCAACGCCCAGATATATAAGATCGCAAATGCGGCCGTCCACGTGACCCCGAAACGGGCAGCCGCATAGGCGCACGCAATCCCGGTCAATGCTTCAACAATCGGGTAGCGAATGCTGATTGGCGTCCTGCACGCAGAGCACTTTCCGCGCAAGAAAAGATAGCTGATGACGGGCACATTTTCAAGCGCGGATATTTTGTGGCCGCAGGCCGGACACGCGGATCGCGGAACAACAAGGTTGTAGCGTGCCGGTAGGTTTGGTACTGCCTTCCCGGCCGCTTGCTCCGCTTCTTCCGGATGTAGAAACTCGAGGCATTGTTGCCGCCAGTCGTTTTCCATCATTTTTGGCAAACGATGAATCACGACATTTAGAAAACTTCCGACCAGCAGGCCGACCACCAGCGCGGTGCCGACAAAAAACCACGGCAACGCGCGAAACGCGTCAATGACATCCATTTATTCTTGTTCTTGTCGGAATCGCAATTTTTCGTCAGGCAACCGCTTGGCCCATTTTGAAAATCGGCAGATACATGGCGATGACCAAACCGCCAATCACGGTTCCCAGCACGACCATGATCATCGGCTCCATCAAGCTGGCAAGCGCATCGACGGCGTCATCGACCTCGGCCTCAAAAAAATCGGCGACCTTGCTCAACATGCTATCCAGTGCGCCGGATTCTTCGCCGATCGCGCACATTTGCAAGACCATGTTGGGAAACACGCCGCTGTTTTGCATCGACACCGTCAGGCTGGAGCCGGTCGTCACTTCCTGCTGGATTTTCTTGGTCGCGTCGTAGTACACGCGGTTTCCCGACGCGCCGGCAACCGAATCCAGCGCCTCCACCAGCGGCACCCCCGCGGCAAACATGGTGGACAAAGTACGCGTCCAGCGCGCAATGGTTGCCTTGCGGATCAGGTCGCCAAATACAGGCAGCTTCAACATGAGTTTATCCATGAAGTTCTGCATTTTTTCGGATCGGCGCCAAGTGTTGAAAAAGAACCATATTGCGCCGCCGCCGCCGCCGAAAATGATGTACCAATATTTTGTGAAATAGTCTGAAATTTGCATCACGATCAACGTCGGCGCGGGCAAATCGGCACCGAAGCTGGAGAATAGTTGCTTGAACTGCGGGATCACAAACAGCATGATGACCGCCGTGACAATAAACGCCACCACCATAATCGCGGCGGGATAGAAAAGTGCTTTCTTGATCTTGCTTTTGATGGCAAGGATCTTCTCTTTGTACGTCGCCAGCCGATCGAGCAAGGTATCGAGAATACCGGCCTGTTCGCCGGCAGCGACCAGGTTGCAGAACAGATTGTCGAAGTACAGCGGATACTTTCGGAACGCCTGCGCGAGGCTGCTGCCGGTTTCGACTTCGGTCTTGATATCCAGCAACAGCCGGGTCACCGACGGATTGCTGTGCCCCTTGGCGACGATATCGAAGGACTGCAATAGCGGAACACCGGCCTTCATCATGGTGGCAAGCTGCCGCGAGAAAAAAGTGATGTCCTGCTCGGTGATTCTCTTGCCGCCACCGCGCGACTGCTTCTTGACCTTCGGGTTCGCGATGCCCTGTCGGCGCAGCGTCGCGATGACGATATTCTCGCCCGACGCTCTCATCTCGCCTTTGACACTCTTGCCCGCCCGGTCTTTGCCTTCCCACGTGTAGTTAAAGGCTTTTGCGTCCTTGGACGATTTCGCTGTTGCTGCTGTGGTAGCCATGAGCTACTCCTTTGATTCAAACATGGACTTCGACGACGCTACTCGTTGGTACACGATTCGACCTCTTCGAGGGAGGTCATTCCCGCTCTCACTTTGCGCAAACCTGACCGGCGCAAATCATAAACGCCTTCTTTCTTGGACTGGTCTGCAATATCGATTGCCGTGCCATTTTTCATGATGATGCGCTGCAATTCGTCGGTAATCGGCATTACCTCATAAATGCCGACCCGCCCTTTGTACCCGGTATTCTTGCATATGTCGCAACCCACGTGGCCGTAGGGCTGCCAGGTGCCATCCAACTCACTCTCAAGATATCCTGCCCGCAACAGTGCCTCGCGCGGAATTTCAATGGGACGCTTGCAGGAACAAAGCCGTCTCGCCAGCCGCTGCGCGGTGATCAAAATGACGCTGGTGGCAATATTGAACGGGGCAACACCCATGTTCATCAGGCGCGTCAATGTCGACGGCGCGTCATTGGTATGCAACGTGGAGAGCACCATATGACCGGTCTGCGCGGCCTTGATGGCAATCTCGCCCGTGTCCAGATCGCGGATTTCACCAACCATGATGATGTCGGGATCCTGCCGCAAAAACGCCTTTAACGACGCGGCAAAGGTCAGGCCGGCCCGATCGTTGACGTTGACCTGATTGATCCCCGGCAAGTTGATTTCGCAGGGATCTTCGGCGGTCGAGATGTTGATGCCGGGTTTGTTCAGGATATTCAGGCAGGTATAAAGGGAAACCGTTTTGCCGGAACCGGTCGGCCCGGTCACCAGCACCATGCCATACGGTCGGCTGATGGCATGCAACAAGGCGGCCTTTTGCTCCGGCTCATAGCCCAACGCTTCAATGCCGAGTGTGGCACTTGAAGGATCAAGAATCCGCATACAAATTTTCTCGCCAAACATGGTCGGCAAGGTCGAGACGCGAAAATCGATTGCCCGCGTCGGAGACAAACGCAGCTTCATTCGCCCATCTTGCGGAATGCGCTTTTCGGCAATGTCCAGCCGCGAAATCACCTTGATGCGCGAGGCAATCTTCTCCTTGATCGCCAATGGCGGTTGCGCAACTTCGGCGAGGATGCCATCGGTGCGATAGCGGATCCGGTAAAACTTTTCATAGGGCTCAAAATGAATGTCCGATGCGCCACCATTGATCGCATCGATCAGCACTTTTTGAACATATTTGACGACCGGCGCATCGTCGATTTCCTCAGGTGGCCCACCCGCCGCATCGGTTTGCGCCTCATCGCCCGATCCCAGATCAATGTTTTCAAGCGAGGTGTCGTCGCCGATCATGCTATCGAGCGATTTGGCCGCACTTTCGCCGAAGCGCTTGATCAATGCGGCGAGTTTGTCCTCTTCCACCACCACCGGTTCAACGGTGGAACCGGTGGCAAATTTCAGTTCCGAAAGCAACTGTTCGTTGGTCGGATCCGACATGCCCAGAAATAACCGGTTGCCGCGCTTTTGCAGCGGAATCACCCGTTTGCTCGCGACCAGTTTGCTATCGACCAGCGTGACCGGCAACAAGTCGTGATCAACGGCGGCGAGGTCGAGCAACGGTACGCCGAACGTGTTCGCGGCAAACAACGCCACATCCTTGCTGGAAATTTTCCGCGAAGCCGTCAGCTGTTCGATGAAACTCACGCCCGCTTTGGTGGCCTCGATTTGAATTGCGTTGGCGTCGCTCTGGACGAGCTGGCCCTGCTGCACCAAGGCGCGGCTAAGCGGGCTGAGAGAGGTTGCGGCGACGGCGACCATGAGCGGTTTGAAACCCCTGCGCGTTTTGTAGAAACTACATGATGCTCTTACGCTAACACTTTGTAAAGAATCAGCTATTTCAATGAAACGAGCTTGTCAATTTCGCTTTGTAATTGCCGCGATTCCGGCGTGACTTTGCTGCCGAAACTGGCGACCGTCCTGCCGTCGGCGGCGATCAAATATTTGTGAAAATTCCATTTGGGGCGCTCACCGGTCGCCTTGAAAAGTCCCTCGTAAAGCGGATTTGTCTGCGCGCCAATCACGGCAGTCTTTTCAATCATCGGAAACTTGACCTTGTAAGTGCGCTCGCAAAAATCCGCGACTTCCGTATTGGTGCCCGGTTCCTGTTTGCCAAAATCGTTGGCGGGAAAGCCGATCACCACGAGGCCGCGCTTCCGATATTTGTCATACACCGCTTGCAATCCTTCATATTGCCCCGTGTAGCCACAATAACTCGCGGTATTGACGACCAACAGCACTTTTCCCCGGTACTGGCAAAGATCCAGCGGTTTTCCCTGAAGGCTTTGGAATCGATGATCCAGCAGTGGCGGACAGTCTTTTTCGGCACTGGCAGGATTGATTGACAAAAGCGTTAAAACGAGCAAAAGAGTGGAAGAGAAATGGGAAGATTTCACGGGCATCTCCAAAATATTGCCGACAGGATTTTGCCGACATTCAAGACTAACAAAATCGCCCGGACTGCGCCACGGCTCATCTGTTTTCATCACGGTGCGGAAAATAGGTCGGGTAACAATCGATTGACGGCATGTTTTCGTCAAAATCGACTGCAAATACGGTTGTTGCCGGGTTCGTCCAAG
>JANLQC010000543.1:0-10091 GCA_031367575.1 Betaproteobacteria bacterium
CCGCATTGACATGATGCCCTTCGACCAAACGGCCATTCAACATGATGGTGCCGCGACCAGCGCGACGCGCCTGACCGAGTGCCTCGATGACTTCATTGGCCATGCCGATTTCGGCCGGCTTCGGCGTGAACGCGTCATTGCTGTACGGCAACTGGTTGGGATGCACCAGCGATTTTCCGTCGAAACCGAGATCACGCGAAAGGCGGCAGGCCAACTCGAACGAGTGCATATCCTTTATGTCCACACTGATGCCGTCCACCGCCGCGCGCTTGTAGGCGCGTGCCGCCAGCAGCACGTGCGAGAGCGAATAATGCAGCGCGAGGCGGTCAGGCGTTTTCTTGCCGTGCAATTGCGTGAGCAGATCGCTGGTCGCCATGATCATGCAGGCGATCCGGTCGGACGCGGCGGCGATTTCCTCGGCGCGCAATACACCGATGGGGCTCTCGATCATCACCATGATCGGCATTTTCGATCCACCGGCGCGGTCAAGTACCTCGAGTGCTTCGATCACATCGGTTTTGCTTTCGATATTTGGAAACAGCACCGCGTCGGCACCAATGTCGGCCACTGCTTTGATATCGTCGATGCCCCACGGCGAATCGAGATCGTTGACGCGCACCACTTTTTCGCGCCGCCCGAAACCGCCTTGCAGAATCGCGTCCACAATCTGGTTGCGCGACGATTCCTTGTTCTCGACCAGCACCGAATCGCCCAAATCAAAAATCAGCGAATCAACTTTCAAGGTGCGTGCCTTGTTGAGATACCGCGGCGCACAACCGGGAACGTAAAGCATGGAGCGGCGCGGACGAAGGTAGGGGGTCATGGGTGGCAGGTGGCGGGTGTGGGGAATCAGCGGATGCAAATTATGGTTCGCGAAAATCTAATTTGCTGCACTGCGACATGAGTGAATCTTAAGCCCGAAGACAATCGCTGTCAACAGACTTATATCTTATATAAGATAGGTGAGTTGCTGAACCTTTGTGATACGATATTTCAGGAGCTAAAAATATTCATCATGTCTGCGCCACCCGCCAACCCGTTGCACGAATCGCCGAGCTTTCAGCCGCTGTATGATCAGATCAAGATCCTGCTCACGCGCAGTCTGATTGCGGGCGAATGGAAACCGGGCGAAGCGATTCCCTCCGAGATGGATTTGGCGGTGCGCTATCAGGTGAGTCAGGGCACGGTGCGCAAGGCCATTGACGCGCTTGCGGCCGAGAATATCCTGATCCGCCGGCAAGGCAAGGGGACGTTTGTTGCCACCCATACGGAACCAAAAACCCAATACCGTTTTTTGCGCATCACGCCGGATCGGGGTGAAAAAATTCACCCAAAGACAACCTTCATCGATGTCAAACGCAGCAAAGCGAATGCTGAAACCGCGCGTGCGCTGGATCTGAAAACGGGTGCGCCGATTACCGCCGTCCGGCGCGTGCTGGTGTTTGCGGGCAAGCCGGTTATTCTCGATGAAGTCGTGGTGTCGTCATTGCTGGTGCCGAATCTCACGATTGAAAAAATTCAGGAATCGCTGGGCTCGATTTACAGTTTTTTTGAAACCACTTATGGCTTGAGAATGATTCGCGCCGAGGAACGGCTGCGGGCCATCGCGGCCGACGAATTTTCGGCGCAACACCTGCTGGTAACGCCCGGCACGCCGTTGCTGTGCGTGGATCGCATCGCATTTACCTATGGCGACAAGCCGGTGGAATGGCGGCGTGGGCTGTGTTTGACCGATGGATATTCGTATTACAACGAACTGGCCTGATTGGCGATTGGTTAATCACGCATTTGTTTAACCAAGCACTTCCTTCTTTTCAAAGGAGGGTGAAGCAGGGGTTTCGCGTCCCATGGGACGCACCTGATGAACGGCATGCCGATAAAGTGGGCCACCGTTTCACCGGCACCTCACACGGGACGTGAATTCCCGGTTCAACCCTCCCTTTCAAAGGGCGGGGCCTGTCCAGCGGGCAATTGGTGGACCAGTCAAGTTGCGCCGATATGACAATTTGACCGAGTCTAACCGCGAGTGGGATGGTGACGCGTCATCGGCCGTCAAGCTATTTTGACACCGCGACCGCAAGCGTATCCGCAACCCATTGATTCAAACTCTTTCCATCCGCTGCGGCGATAACCATGGCGGCCGCGTGAACTTCCGCCGGTAGCCGCAACAGCAATTTTCCGGACGCCGGTTTTGCAGGCCTTTTTCCCGTGCGTGCGCATTCGGCCAGATAGTGATCGACCGCGAACTCGAAATCACCGCGCAATTCCTCGACACTGGCACCGTGAAATTCGAGTGCCTCATCCATCCCCAGCAAGCGACCGGCGAAAATCGACTCGTTCGATAAATAATCGATTCGCGCTGTGTAGCCCCGGTATTTCATGATATTCAGCATCGAGATTGTCGTCGCAGGCAGAAATTACCCGCATTACGTATGATATCAAAATATGATATCAAGTCAAATCGAGCACGCGTCGGCAATAATTGACCAACGGTGCTTTCGGCATTTTCAAGTTTTAACTTATTTAAAACAAAGAGATATCGTCAATACTTGAATAACTCCTGGAAATTCCGAACAAGTGCGCGAGTCTCGATTCCCGCGCTATGCAGCACCACAAATTTAGGATTAAAATCAAGCCATCTTCCGGATTTTTTAGCGCCGCACCCGGTTGAGTGTCATTCGATGTTTGCCTTACCAATTGTCTAGCACGACACTACGGACAACACAATAAGGAACTCCGCCATGCCCACCGCGTCCCGAACGCCTGTCGCGCGTCCGAAGTATTACGATCTCAATTTATTGAATCTGCCCGTTCCGGGAATCGTGTCAATTTTTCATCGCGTCACGGGCGTCGCGATGTTCCTGCTTCTCATCCCCGCCTTGTTGTATGTGGTGCAATGCACCGTTGGATCCGAGGCCGGATTCAACCGCTGGAAGTCGTTTTTTTCCGAGCCGGTGGTGAAGATGGTTGTTCTGGCTTTTGTCTGGTCATACATGCATCATTTTTTTGCGGGCATTCGCTACTTGTTGCTGGATATACATGTTGGCATCGATCTCGCATCCGCCAGAATGTCGGCCAAAATTGTGTTGGTGGCGGGACTGGTGGCCACCTTGTTGGTTGGGGTTCGCATATGGTGACCCGCGCGGATCGCACACCCGTCGGTGCGCATTACGGTTGGCAGGATTGGCTTGCCCAGCGCGTGACAGCCGTCATCATGGCCGCGTTCAGCGTGGTGATCATCGGCTTTTTCGTCGTCAAAGGCACCGTCAGTTACGCCGATTGGCGCGACCTTTTTCACTCGCAGCTATTTCGCGTGTCGGCGCTGCTGTTTCTGTTTTCTGTGTTCTACCACGCGTGGATTGGCATTCGCGACGTGTTGATGGATTACCTCAAGCCGGTTGGCATTCGCCTCACCGCGAACGTCATCGTTTTGCTGTTTCTGGTCGCATGTGCGATCTGGTCCGTATCCATATTGTGGGGAAGCTAGGAAATGGCGCAAAACGGAATGAGTGTTCGTAAATTTGACGCGGTTGTGGTGGGTGCGGGCGGTTCCGGCCTGCGCGCGGCGTTGCAACTTTCCAATGCGGGACTAAAGGTCGCGGTGCTGTCAAAAGTTTTTCCAACGCGTTCCCATACCGTGGCCGCGCAAGGTGGCGTCGGCGCGTCGCTTGGCAACATGGGCGAAGACAACTGGCACTGGCACATGTACGACACCATCAAAGGGTCGGACTGGCTGGGCGATCAGGACGCGATCGAATTCATGTGCAAAACCGCCCCCGAAGCGGTGTACGAGCTCGAACATTTCGGCATGCCGTTTGACCGCAACGACAACGGCACCATTTACCAGCGCCCATTCGGCGGGCATTCGCAAAACTACGGCGAGAAACCGGTGCAACGATCATGTTGCGCGGCCGACCGCACCGGCCACGCGATGCTGCATACGCTCTATCAACGCAACGTGTTTGCCAACACCCAATTCTTTGTCGAATGGATGGCGCTGGATTTGATTCGCGATCCTGACGGCAACGTACTCGGCGTGACGGCGCTGGAAATGGAAACCGGCGAATCGATGATTTTTCACGCCAAGGCCACCTTGTTCGCAACCGGCGGTGCCGGGCGCATTTACGCCTCCAGCACCAACGCGTTCATCAATACCGGCGACGGACTCGGCATGGCGGCGCGCGCCGGCATCCCGCTGGAAGACATGGAGTTCTGGCAATTTCATCCAACCGGTGTGGCGGGTGCGGGCGTGCTGATCACCGAAGGCGTGCGCGGCGAAGGTGGCATTTTGCTGAACAAGGATGGTGAACGCTTCATGGAGCGATACGCGCCGACGATGAAAGACTTGGCGTCGCGTGATGTGGTCTCGCGCGCGATGGCCACCGAAATCAAGGAAGGCCGCGGTGCGGGGCCGAACAACGATTACATCCTCCTGAAACTCGACCACCTCGGCCCGGAAGTGATCAACAAGCGCCTGCCCGGCATCCGCGAAATTGCGCTTAAATTCGCTAATGTCGATTGCACCAAGGATCCGATTCCGGTGGTGCCCACCTGCCACTATCAGATGGGCGGCATTCCCACCAATTATCTGGGTGAAGTGGTGGTGCCGAAAAATGGCAAGTCAAATTCAGTCGTGTCCGGATTTTATGCCGCCGGCGAATGCGGCTGCGCGTCGATTCACGGTGCCAATCGCCTAGGCACCAATTCCCTGACCGACTTGTTGGTGATGGGCAAATCGTCGGGCGACTCGATGATCAGATTCATCAAGGAAAATAATTCGCACAAGAATTTGCCGAAAGACGCGGGTGATTTTTCGATGTCACGCATCGCTCGCCTGGACGACCAGAAAAATGGCGAGAGCGTGCATGAAGTCGGGGACGCGATGCGCCAGACCATGCAGGCACACTGTGGCGTGTTCCGTTTTCCGGACATGCTGGAAAAAGGCGTTGCGAAAATCAAGGCCGTCGCGGAACGCGTAAAGACCATTCAGATCTCTGACAAATCGAAAGTGTTCAACACCGCGCGCATCGAGGCACTGGAGCTGGAAAATCTGATTGAGGTGGCGATGGCGACGATGATTTCGGCCGACGCGCGCAAGGAAACGCGCGGTTCGCATGATCGCGCAGACTGCCATGATCGCCCCGGTTTTGTGAATGGCCGCGACGATGAAAAATGGCTGAAGCACACGCTTTGGTATAAGGAAAAAGACGGAGACGCCAACAAGCTCGATTACAAACCGGTGAATTTGCAACCGCTCACGGTTGAATCGTTCGCGCCCAAAGCGCGTACCTACTAACGCGTAACCCCTCGCGCGCTCATGATGAATATTCCGGATCAGACATGAAATTCAAAATCCTCCGTTACGATCCCGATCTGGACAAGAAGCCGTATTTCAAGGAATACGACATCAAGCTCGAACCGTCGGACCGGATGCTGCTTGACGCCCTGATTCGCATCAAATCGATTGACGATTCGTTGGCGCTGCGCCGCTCCTGCCGCGAAGGAGTGTGCGGCTCGGATGCGATGAACATCAACGGCAAGAACGGTCTCGCCTGCGTGACAAAAATTATCGACCTGAAGGAGCCGGTGGTGCTGAAGCCGCTGCCGGGGCTGCCGATCATTCGCGATTTGATCGTCGATATGACGCAGTTTTTCAAGCAATACCATTCGATCAAACCGTTTGTCATCAACCACGACACGCCGCCGGAAAAAGAGCGCTTGCAGTCGCCCGAAGATCGCCTCGAACTCGATGGGCTGTATGAGTGCATTCTCTGCGCCTGTTGCTCGGCTTCCTGCCCATCGTTCTGGTGGAATCCGGACAAGTTCGTCGGCCCGGCCGGTCTGTTGGCGGCGTATCGATTCATTGCCGATTCGCGCGATCAGGCCACCAATGAACGGCTCGACAATCTCGAAGATCCGTATCGGCTGTTTCGCTGCCATACGATCATGAATTGTGTGGATGTTTGCCCCAAAGGGCTGAATCCGTCACTCGCCATTGGCAAGATCAAGGAAATGATGGTCAAACGTGGAATATGAACATCCATGTCACCTCCACCCGCTGCCGATGAACGCATTTATGACCGCCTGCGCTGGCGCGCGCGCCGCGGCCTGCTGGAAAATGACATTCTGCTCAGTCGCTTTTTTAAAACGGAATTGATGCAGTTGTCGGTGCAAGAGTTGAACACGCTGGATGAATTGCTGCGGCTGGATGACAATGATTTGCTGGATTTGCTGATGGGTCGAAAATTAAGCGAGGATGCCAGGTTTGCGCCATTGGTCTCACGCATTCGCGCCGCGTAGCTGGGGTTAGCGGCAAACATTTTCCACGATTTAGGAGCGACAAAACATGAACGAAAAAGGCAAGGCAACCCTGTCTTACGGCGACGGAAAAACGGTCGATCTCCCCGTCTACGGTGGATCGCATGGCCCGGATGTCATCGACATCCGCAAGCTCTACACGTCGACCGGCATGTTCACTTACGATCCCGGATTTCTGTCCACCGCATCGTGCAATTCCACCATCACCTTTATCGATGGCGACAAAGGCGAACTGTTGTATCGCGGCTATCCGATCGAGCAGCTCGCCGCCAAGTGCGACTTTCTGGAAACCTGCTACCTGCTGCTAAACGGTGAACTGCCGGACACCGCACAGAAGGCTGATTTTGTCAGTCGCGTACTGAATCACACGATGGTGCATGAGCAGATGCAATTTTTCCTGCGCGGGTTCCGGCGTGATGCACACCCGATGTCGGTAATGACGGGCCTCGTCGGTGCGATGAGCGCGTTTTATCCCGATTCAATGAATCTCGCCGACGCACGCGAGCGCGAAATTTCCGCCATCCGCCTGATCGCGAAATTGCCGACGCTGACCGCGATGGCCTACAAATACACCATCGGCCAGCCGATTGTGTATCCGCGCAATGATCTCTCCTACGCTGCGAATTTCATGCGCATGATGTTCGCGGTGCCGGCCGAGGAATATAAAGTCAACGATGTGCTGGTGCGCGCGCTGGATCGCATTTTCATCCTGCACGCCGACCATGAACAGAACGCTTCAACCTCCACGGTGCGGTTATGTGCATCCAGCGGCACCAATCCGTTTGCCGCAATTGCCGCCGGTGTCGCGTGCCTGTGGGGGCCCGCGCACGGCGGCGCCAACGAAGCCGCGCTCAACATGCTCTATGACATTCAGCGCAACGGCGGCGTGGCAAAAATCGGCGAATTCATCGACAAGGTGAAAGACAAGAATTCGAATGTCCGGTTGATGGGCTTCGGTCATCGTGTCTACAAGAACCACGATCCGCGCGCAAAATTGATGCGCGAAACCTGCTACGAAGTGCTGAACGAACTTGGTCTGGGTGATGATCCGTTGTTCAAGCTCGCGATGTCGCTGGAAAAAATTGCGCTCGAAGACGACTACTTTGTCAGCCGCAAACTCTATCCGAACGTGGATTTTTATTCCGGCATCGTGCAAAAAGCGATCGGCATTCCGGTGCCGCTGTTCACCGCCATTTTCGCGCTCGCGCGCACCGTGGGCTGGATCGCGCAGTTGAACGAAATGATTGCGGACCCGGAATACAAAATCGGTCGGCCGCGGCAGTTGTATGCCGGATCGCCGCGGCGGGATATCAAGAGATAGGCGACATCAAGTTGTTTTTTTTTGAGGTCTTTTATGCAGGAGGCACTAACAATATTGCTGCAACTGCGCACAGAACGTGCGATCGGGCAATTTGCAATTGGCGGAGCCGTAGCGGCAAGTTTTTACATCGAAGCGGTTGCAACGGAAGACTTGGACGTATTCGCATTTTTGCAACCGACCGACTCCGGTTTGCTGGTGTTGACGCCACTCTATGAGCGCCTCAAACAATTTGGCGGCGAGGTTCAGAACGAACATGTTGTTTTGCATGGCTGGCCGGTGCAGATTTTGCCTCCATACAATCCTTTGATTGAGGCCGCGATATCGGCGGCGGTCGAGCAGTCTTTTCATGATGTGGTTGTGCCGGTATTGACTGCGGAATATTTATGCACGATTGCCTTGCAAACCGGCCGCGCGAAAGATTATCAGCGCGTCAATGCGTTACTGGAAGCGGGATGCGTCAACGCAGATGAGTTGAACAAACTAGTAAAGCATCACGCGTTGGAAGAAAGGTGGAGTCAGTATGTCCGTCGATACGCGTAAGTATGATTTGGCGTTGCAACAAGTGGTATTGGCCAAAGCGGCGTGGCGCAAGCATGCGCAATCATTAACGTGGGAAGAAAAGGTCGCAGCCATCGAGCGCATGTGGGCGCGCGATGCGGAACTAAAGACGGTTCGGGAGCGGTTGATGGATAAAAAGAGAGTTACTTCAAGCGACTGACAAAGATGGCGTAGGGGTGTCGAACATTGGCGCAGGAATTTCATGGCGAGTGACTGCATAGATCGCCATTTGGCGGGCTTCTTCAGCCACTTTCGGCCTGAAAGGCGCGCCAATGCTATGAAGGCAAGTTGGAAAAATGAATATTGGAATCGAATTGTTTTGCGCCTGTTTGCGGCGGTTGCAGTGTCCAGAATGATACAAACGTAAAGGCGTTCCCATGATGCGAGAATTTCAGCAAAGCAGTTTGTTCTTCGGCGCCAATGCGTCTTATATCGAAGAACTCTACGAACAATACTTGGCCGATCCACAATCGGTGGCGGAAAATTGGCGCAAGCAATTCGATGCGTTGCCAAACGTGGCCGGCAACAACGCACCGGATGTCGCTCACACGCCGGTGATCGAGGCCTTTGCCGAACGCGCCAGGCAGGGTGGCGGGCGCATTGCGTTTGTGAACGTCGGTGCGGCGGGTGGTGCTGCCGATACCAAGCGCGCGCTGAAGGCACTGCAATTCATTCGCGCGCACCGGGTGTTGGGTTCGCGGCATTCGCAACTCGATCCGTTAAAGCGTAGCGAGCGCATGCCGGTGCCGGAATTGGAGTTGTCCTTTTATGGCCTGACCGAGGCCGATCTGGAAGCCGAATTCAGTATCGGATCCTGGCAGGGCCGCATCAATGGCCAAACCGAAAACGCAAAACTGAAAGACATCGTCACTGCCGTCAAAAAAACCTATTGCGGTTACGTCGGCGTCGAATACATGTACATCAGTTCGACGGTGGAAAAGCGTTGGATACAGGGCCAGTTTGAATCGATCCAATCGCAGCCATCGCTTAACACGGAAGAAAAACAATTCCTGCTGGAACGCCTGACGGCGGCCGAGACGCTGGAAAAATATCTGCACACACGCTACGTCGGCCAAAAAAGATTTTCGCTGGAAGGCGGCGAAACCCTGATTCCCCTTCTCGACGACGTTATCCAGACGGCCGGCGGCATTGGCGTGAAAGAAGTGGTGCTCGGCATGGCACATCGCGGCCGCCTGAACGTGCTGGTCAATACGCTGGGCAAATTACCGGCCGATTTGTTTTCCGAATTCGAAGGCAAGCATGCGCACGATGTCGGTTCGGGCGACGTGAAATACCATCAGGGTTTTTCATCCGACATTCAAACCAAGGGCGGCGGTGTGCATTTGACGCTCGCGTTCAACCCGTCGCATTTGGAAATCGTCAATCCCGTGGTCGAAGGGTCGGTGCGCGCACGCCAGCACCGGCGCGGCGATCACGAAGGCAAGGAAGTGTTGCCGATGCTGATTCACGGCGACGCCGCATTTGCCGGGCAGGGTGTGGTGATGGAAACCATGGCGCTCTCGCAAACGCGCGGCTTCAAGACCGGCGGCACGGTGCATATTGTCGTCAACAATCAGGTCGGGTTCACCACTTCCGACACGCGCGATTCGCGCTCGTCCCTGTATTGCACCGATATCGCCAAGATGATCGAGGCCCCGGTGTTTCATGTGAATGCGGACGACCCGGAATCGGTGCTGATGGTGGGTCGCATCGCGCTCGATTACCGGATGAAATTTGGCAAGGACGTGGTAATCGATATGGTTTGCTTCCGCAAACTCGGCCACAACGAGCAGGATGAGCCGTTCGTCACGCAACCGTTGATGTACAAAAAGATCGCCCAGCATCCAGGCACGCGAAAACTCTATGCGGACCGTCTCGCCGCCGACGCAACCAC
>JANLQC010000640.1:0-2501 GCA_031367575.1 Betaproteobacteria bacterium
GGCGCACCAGCGCCGGTCGCGAACGCGTCGCGATAATGTGCATACCAACTGCTGATGAACAATTCGTCGGGATCAAAATGCTTCTTCTTTGCGAGCCATTCGCGGAAACGCGGATAAGCGGCCTCCACCTGCGCCGCCGAGGCATAGCGATGGTAGGTGAGAAAAAAACTGCCGCCAAGCCCGTTGCTGACATCGATCAGCGCGCGAAAGGTATCTGCCGTACGCCGGAATCCGGCCTCGGTGTGCGCGGTCCGAAGATTGAAGATAACGCAGGCAAAGTCTGCTTTTGCCCACGGCAGAAATGAGTCTGTATCGCGAAGGATGGCGCGGATGGTGCCGTAAATCACTTCGGTGCCGAAGGTGCGCAACACCTCGCGTGCGCGTTGCATGAAAACCAGAATCTGATCGCGCGGCACATAGTGTTCGCCAATCACCAGCGTCTCCTTTGCTGCCGTCGCGACCGCCGCCGTCGGTCCCATCGCCTCAACGACAACCCGCGACCGTTCAAGAAAATCCGCATAGCTCGGAATATAGGTACTCAGTTGCATCAAATCGGCCCAATAATGATTGCCGTCGGTGGAAAGATAATGTTGTGCATAAAGCCGAAACGCCTGACGCTTGTCGTCGTGCGCGAGCTTCAGCAATTTCAACCACGTGTCAGGGGCCAGGTCCGCCGTCGCGTCCGATTCCGTCTCACCGGCACTCGCCGGCTTGTAACAGGCAAAAACGCCGCGCCGCAGAAAATTTTCATCGAGGGCATCAATGACGAATTGAAAATCGCCATACAGGCAGCCCTCGTCCGCGCGCCGAAATACCGCGTTCATGGCGTCATCCAGGTCGATGATATCCACCACGCGCTTGACTCGCTGCCGCAGGCTCAATCGCAGCGTGACCGAATAAATAATGCCGAACATGCCATAGCCGCCAATGACAAGTGAAAACATTTCCGCATTTTGCGTGCGGCTGCATAGCTGCAATTCGCCACGTGAATTGACGATGGTGAGATCGTCGATATCGGCGCTGATCGGCTCCATCAACAAGCCGCGACCGTGCGCGTTTGCGGATATCGATCCGCCCAGACTGACCTGGTCCACCCCGGTCTGTTTTTGGCGGATGCCCCACGTACCGCCCGTGGCCACCGGCATTTCATGGCTGGCGGCGATAATTTTCGGCCAGTCGGCACCCGCTTCGATATGCATGACGCCGCGCGCGGAATCGACTGCCAGCACCCGGTTCAATCCAGTCATATCGATATGCACCGAGCCCGGCGAAAATTGCTGCCCGCCCATCGCGTGACGGCCGCCGGCGACGGAAATGTGTGCGCGTTCCCTCTGCGCATTTGCAATGATCGCCAAAAGTTCGGCGAGCGATTCTGGACGCTCGATCCGTGCAACGGCGGTGGCATTGAGCTGTGAATGCACATCATTTAGTTCGTGTGGCACGCTCCACCTCGTTTCTGAAGGGAATTTTCTGGTCGTGTGTTTAAAAAATGACGCCTGCATTATCGCCATCGACCAAGGCGAGGTACACCGGAAAGATTGCGGGTAGCAAAATGCGGTACTTCGCGTAGCGGCGATTGTCGCCGACGAAAATCTTTCGCCGTGTTTTATCGACAACAGGCACTGCGACGGCTATAAAATTCCCGCCTCGCGATAAGGCGTTCCGCTTGCGACGCGCGCATAACCGAGGCGCGTGAGATCGATACTTTCAAACCGCCCATGCGTGATCAATTCGGCAATGGCGCGCCCTGCCGCCGGTGCATGCATCATGCCGTGGCCGGAAAAACCGGCGAGTGCGTAAAAATTGCCGATGGGGGTGGCACCGATAATCGGGTTGCCATCGAGTTCGCACTGCTCGTACAACCCTGCCCAGGTGCGGTGACATTTCGCCGATTCAAGTACCGGAAAGCGATGTGCGACGGCGGGCCACACTACGCGCTCGAAGTAATCGTGATCCAACTCGAAATTGTATCCGCGCGTCTCGTCACTAGCGACCAGCCCGCCGGAAAATCCCGCGCCCTCGGAGCGAAATGCGAGGCGCGCGGTGTCTTTCACGTACGGCAGGCGTTCAAGCGGATGGCCGCAGGTGAAGTAATGCTCGAGTCGCCGCATCGGTGCCACCGGCAGCGGCACGCCTGCCAGCGCCGACACGTCACCCGACCAGGCACCGGCTGCGTTGACGAACGTGTCTGCATGAATCGAGTTGCCCGACGCGAGCCGCGCGCCGGTGATCGCGGCACCACTGACGGATAGCGAAATGACACGATCCTTCACATACTCGACCCCCATCGAAACCGCTTTGCGCTTGAAGCCGTGCAGCAAACCATGCGGGTCGCACCAGCCATCGCGCGGCGACAGTACACCACCAGCGAGGTCATCAACGAACATCGATGGAAAGCGCGCTTTCAATTCTGCGGGTGTCAGCAATTGCACATCGCAGCCGTGTTGACGCTGCACGGCATAGTTTGATTCCAGCAAACCCATCCCCGTGGGCGGCACGAT
>JANLQC010000666.1:0-6392 GCA_031367575.1 Betaproteobacteria bacterium
TCGCGTCATCGGGATGGGTGCCAATGACGCCGTTGCTTTCTTTCGCTCATCGGTGGCGGCACAAACGGTGGTGCGCAACCGCGCCGATAACTACGGCTTGGCATTGGCGCTCACGCGGGCGCGTGATTTTGCGGCGGCCGATAAAGAATTGGACCTGCTCCGCCAAGGTGCAGCACCGCATCCCTGGTTTGAGTCGCTCGCCGCCGAAATCCAGGCAGGCAAACGCAACTGGCCTGAGGCGCTTCGCTTGTACAAAGCCGGCATGCAGGCCTTTCCCGATCATCGTGCGCTGCTGTATGGCTACCTTGATACGCTGTACGAGGCGGGTCAGGCGGATGCGGCACTCGTCCAAGTCACCGAGCAACTCAAAATAATTCAGGATGATCCGCGACTCTACGAACTCGCGGCCAAGGGTTACGAGCGAAAAAACAAGAAACTCGCGCAACACCGCGCCATCGGCGAAGCGTATTTTCACCGCGGCAATTTGATTGGTGCCGTCGAACAACTGGAACTTGCGGTCAAGGCCAAGGACGGCGATTTTTATGAAAGTTCCGGTGCCGAGGCGCGTTTGCGCGAGTTAAAAATTGCGTTCAAAAATCGTGCGCTGATGCCCGGCGAGAAGCGCGACAAAGAACGTGACAAGGACAAGGATACGGATCTGATCGGAAAATTTTCGCGCGCGGCGACGGCGCCACCGGGTACGCGCTGATTGTGCCAGTGATTCTGCGTCCGGCTTTTTTTCGAGTTAGTGCAGCACTGGCGTTTGCAACTATTGTCTGCGGTGTCACGGCGCAACCCAATGCAATCGATGGCCGGGCAATATTCCTCAACGCGCGCAAAGGAAACTGCGCGGCGTGCCATCCGTCGCCGGCCGAATTGTCACCACGAGATAAATCGCGCGTCGGCCCGACGCTCACCGGCATCAAGGATCGCTACACCGACCGCGCAAAATTGCGCGCTGCCGTCTGGGACTTAAGCGAAACCGTTCCCAACACGGTGATGCCGCCGTATGGAAAACATCGGATACTCACCGAGGCTGAAATTGATGCGGTGGTCCGCTATCTTGAAGCGCATTAATAATTCGCGGGGATCTGATCGGGCTCTCGCCAGCAGGTTATGCGCATCTCTGCTCTCGCTCGCCGCCGCATTTTCGTCCGCGCAAACAACCCCCGAACAAGATCGTCAGGCATTGATCCGCGCCCTGCAATCACGCCTGCCCGGCACCCTGCCGGCCGATTGGACGCTGGGGGGCGACACACTGGCACCGAGTATCAGCGGAAACGTGCAATCCATCCCCTTTAACGCCGACAACGCCACCAACAGCGCCGACATCTTAGCCATCGGCAAGAAACTCTGGGAGCGAAAATTCAAAGACGGCAAATCAATGGCGAATTGCTTTTCGAACGGAGGCAAACGCGCGGCGGTTGGCTATCCGCAATATGACATCAAATTGAAAAAAGTCGTGACGCTGGAAATGGCGATCAATTTGTGTCTTCGGCAACACATTGAAACCGAAATCGAGCCCGCAAACATCCACATGATGGGGCCACTATCGGCGTACGCAAGAAGCCTTTCCGAGGGGCTTCGCCTGGCGGTCAAGGTTGGCACACCGGCGGCGAAGGACAGGTTTGATGCGGGCGGCACAATGTTCGCCCGGCGCATTGGCCAAATGAATCTTGCTTGCGCGTCATGCCATGTGTTGCAGGCGGGAAAGGTCTTTGGTGTCGGGCCAAACGATCCAACAGCCAGGAATCCCGTCGCGCTGTCACCGGCGGTTGGACAGGCGACTTCGTGGCCACGTTTGGAGCCGGGTGGCATTGTACGCAGCTTGCAATGGCAGTATCAGCACTGTATGCGTAAAGCGGGGGCGGAGCCGTTTGAGCTTGGGTCGGATGAACTCAACAATCTGGAGTACTACCATTCGTTCATGTCGAATGGGTTGGCGATTCGAGTGTTGGCGGTGCAGCGGTAGCGTCAAAATCGTATCACCGTCATTCAACACCTCAATTCGTCACTTCTATTTGCTCGCATGGAACGTGCTAATGAGAGCCGCAAGATTATGAAAGAAAGCGATTGGAAGTTCTGTTCGCCATTGACCCCATTCACCGAACGCGAAATGTGGTGCCGTAAGGTTGGTCAGAAATGTTAATATATGACCAATCACGGCGATGCCAATTTGGAGGCCAACATGCAAGTCAACATTTACGATGCCAAAACTCAACTGTCCGCACTGTTGGACAAAGCGGTTGCAGGAGAGGAAATCATTATTGCGCGCGCAGGCCGTCCGCTTGCAAGGCTGATGCCAGTCACGACGGTTGCGTCCAGGAGCGGCGTGCGCCTTGGCGGATTGAAGCGTGCAAGCCTTAAACTCGCTGTTGATTTTCATGCACCTGCGACCGACAACGAGTTGCTTGGAATATGAAGCTGCTGCTGGATACCCATTGCCTGATTTGGGCGCTGGTTGATGCGCCAGAATTGAGTGCGGCGGCGCGCACTGCAATGGCCCGCGCCGATGAAGTGGCGTTCTCCGAAGCCTCCGTGTGGGAGATCGGCCTCAAATGGCGAAAAGGAAAAATCAATCTGCAACCGCGCCGTGTGGTCGAGCAGGCATTGCGGGATGGTTTTAGAATGTGCGCGCTGTCACTTGAACCGATTTTGCTTTCGTGCGAGCTGCGCCAAAAACATGGCGACCCTTTTGACCGGTTGCTGTATGCACAGGCAAAATATTTGGGCTATCGACTGCTGAGCATTGATCGCACATTGAGTGAGTTTGGCGCACAGGTTATCAATCCGCGCTGACTTGGCTTGTTCGCATTATCTGCTGCCCGCAGGTTCTGACAGATTTTGCGTGCGTGTCCCTCAAGCAAATCGTGACATGCATTTTGGCAAAGTCGGGTCGCACCCGTGAGCGCACGGCGCTGTGCACGCGGCATCTCGGTCACATTGGGTTGCCGGTCAATCATGGCCTGCATCTTTTCGATGAAAGCGTCCGAGCCGAGATAGATTTGTCCCGATTGGAACCCGGCGGCTTCGTGCGCACATTGCAGAGGCAATAACAACACTGCATGAAAAGAGCAGGGGCTGAGCCGTTTGAGCTGGGTTCGGAAGAACTCAATAATCTGGAGTACTATCACGCGTTTTTGTCAAACGGGTTGGCGATGCAGCGATAGGGGTACCCGATAACTGTATGCCAAAAATTCACTTTGAACCACGGTACGCTAGACTACGCGAACTGGTTTGCAAATGCGGCGGGAAAGCATGCGTAAAACGAACTCGCTTTCATTTCGCTTTTTGCCATTTGAAATCGTCGTCTAAACAGCCGGATCAATGATTATGGAATTTGCCGAAATTGTTCATCGAATGTTGTCACCGGGGTTCGTGAGTTCTGGCGTTCTGAACGCCATTTCAGGCCTGTGGTATCGGGTGGCACCGGGGGAATTTCCGGAGCACTTTCGCGCGATTCGCTTGTACACGATGTCAAGTACTGCGCGATTGCGCGCGTTGCACAATGCAACCAAGCAGGTGCTAAGTGCAAGGATTGCAGGTGATCTCATTGAATGCGGAACGGCCAAAGGCGGAAGTGCGGCGCTATTGGCGCTTGCGTTGAATACTGCCAGTTCCGACCGACTCCTGTGGGTTTTTGACACTTTCGAGGGCATGCCGGAACCAAGCGTCAACGACCCGGATCACGATGTCGCCAAGAAATACGTTGGCACTTGTCGCGGCACACTAGACGAAGTCACCGGGCTGTTTCGTGAACTGCAAGTGCTCCAACGGATACGAATGGTGAAGGGAATGTTTCAAGAGACGCTCGGCGCAGCACCTGTCGAAAAGATCGCATTGCTTCACATCGACGGCGACTGGTACGACAGCGTGATGACTTGCTTGCAGGTTTTTTATGACAGAGTCAGCCCCGGCGGAATTGTGCAGATCGACGACTATGGATATTGGGAGGGTGCCCGCAAGGCCGTAGACGATTTCTTCCGGCAACGCGGCCTTGCGATTCCCGCTCTTCGTTGCATCGATTATGCTGGCAGGCAGTTCGTAAAGCCATAGCACGGCGGCACGCTCATTTTCCGTTTGTATTGGCCCGGAATGCGATAGGCAAGCCTAAATGCCGGTCGGCTTACTCACGGTAGCGAGCACAATATACACGGCGGCATTGGATTCCAATTGCGCCCGCGGCGTGACGCGATCCTCAAGCCTCATCCTCATATTCATGAATGTGCAGAGCAACGCCGAAAATATTTTTCCTATCAGCGGCATGCGCGATAAGACATGATGGTACGCAAGTGATCGGAACTGCGTTGTCCACGCAAGCGGTCCCACGATTGGCGTTAACGATACAACATCGAAGCCGCGACTGCGAATCTCATCGCGTAACCCGTCCCGAGTCCAGCGCCGAAAATCGGTCGGGTGCGGATGGAACAGCCAGGTTCCATGAGTTGAGAGCATCAGGACACCGCCGCTTTTCAACACCCGGCGGCATTCGCCGAGATACCAATCGAGATCCCAAACGTGCTCCAGAACCTGAAACGAAACCACCCAGTCCGCTGAACTTGAACGTATGTCGATCTCGTGCCCGGGTACAAGTGTCACGTCCGGCAATATTGACCCGCCGTTCTCGCCAACAGCCATGTCGCAGGTCACATATTTTGCGCCAATTGCCTCAAACAACGTGCGATATGGCGCGCTACCGGCACCAATATCAACGACCGTTTTCGGCGCAACGCCCGCTGACAGGTCTTGCCTTGCATCGGCAATTGCGCGGCGTATGCCGTTTTGAAGGCAGTCCAGTGTATAACCGTCATGCCGCCAGAAAGGCGGTGCAAGTCTGGCGTCAGTGGATTCCATGCAATACTTCCATGCTTGTTTCGGGATTCTTCAGGTAGCGCATTTTGTGCGGGGATCGACAGGCAATTCGGGACACGGGAAATGGGATTCGGGCTGAGGCACGTAAAAGCGACTCCGGTCAGAGAGCTGGTTCGATTTGTATTTGTCGGCACGTTTTGCTTTGGCGTAGGCATCGCGTCGCTTTACGCGCTGACCGAATATGGACGATTTCATTATCTTTTGTCCATGGCGATTTCGCTGCTGATCGTAAATTTAATTGGCTGGGCACTGAACCGCGTGTGGACATTTCAATCTGCGGCTCGCGAAACAAAGAAAGAATTTGCGCGGTATCTTGCCGTAAATATCGCAGGCTTCGGTATTACGCTCATTTTGATGGCACTGTTGGTCTCGGCTTTTGGCATGAATTATCTGGTCGCCAGCGTGATCGTCGCCGCATTGATGATGCTGGCAAACTTCGCCGTACACAGGAGTTGGAGTTTTCGGCATCGGAGCGATAGTCAGCCGCGGTCAACACGTTCATAAAGGGCAACATATTGCAAGCTGTTGGTCATCGTACCAAGTATTCCCGTGTGACAAATCGCGGGGTGGATGTATGAAATCGCCTTCCACCCGCTCGCGAGAAGATGTGCGTGCCATTCCCAGTTGCGTTGATATCGATAAGGCGACGGAATGCCAAACCGGCGATTTCCAAGTTCATCAAGCACGGCAAGCGTGTGGCGACCGATCGCGGTCAGGTAGTTGTGATCTTTCAACATCAAGTAGCGACTGGAACATCGTTCCAGTTCTGCCAGTTGCTTCATGGGATCCGGGCAATGGTGCAACACATCAACCGAATAGACGAGATCGAATTCGCTGTCGCCAAAGGGCAATAAATCACCGCTATATAGTTGAGGCTCGACAAGTACCGTCTCGCGGCGCTTTACGTCAAGCGCAATGAGCCGCGACACCAAACCCGAGTTTTTGAACTGCGACGCGAACCAGCCATCGCCACTGCCGAAGTCAAGTACATTTTGGAACGGCCCGTGCTTGGCCGCAAGCTCATGCAAAAGCCGCCACACCCGCTCACGATACGGATTCATGCGTCGCCGGCTTGCAGAGGGTTACGCTCAGTTTGGGCAACTGGCAATGGCGCTGCGGACATGCGCAAAGCTTCGAGAAAAAACGAACCAAGCACAATCTCGCCGCCTAGCGAAATTGCTGTAACGGCGGGAACAACCCATCGCATCGTTACGCGTGGGTCGAGAGAGCCGAAATCGACCGCAGACCAAGTTCCCAATGCGCCGAGCGTTAGGACTATTCCTGCGACAAACAACAGCAAACCTATGACAAGCCCGAGCTCCAGACTGCTTGCCGAAATGATTCGTTCCAGCCGCAAGTCACGTGGTAGCCAGCCATCGCGCTGGCCAAGTAGTTTGGTAAACACCGCGAACAAGATCATTTGAAAACCGAGAATTACCGCAGCACCGGCATAGGCAAGGGTATGAATGTCCAACCCGAACGGGCCAATCTTTAGAGTCGTTTGTGCGAGCACGACCAAA
>JANLQC010000148.1:0-3944 GCA_031367575.1 Betaproteobacteria bacterium
CGCGGCGTCGCGACCGGTGAGGATTTTTCCCGAGAGCAACAATGTCTCGCCCGATTTCCACGTTGCAATCTCGGCTTTGGTGATGCCGTCCAGATTGACGCGCCGCGACGATTTGAAATCGAGCACCAGCTTGGGCCAATCTTCCAATGACGGCGGAACCAGCGTGGCGGGACCGGAACCATCGAGCGTGAAATGCACGTGCCGGTTGGCCGCGCAATTGGGTAACAGCGCGACCGGCTTGGATGCCGCGTGCGTTGGATATTCGCTTACTTTCACATCGAGCACGGTGGAAAGCCCGCCCAATCCCTGCGCGCCGATGCCGAGCGCATTGACCTTTTCAAAAATTTCCAGACGCAACTCTTCAGCACGATTTTTCGGGCCGCGCGCTTGCAACTGGTGAATGTCAAAAGTTTCCATCATTCCCCATTTGGCAATCAACATGGCTTTTTCCGGCGAACCGCCGAGGCCGATGGAAAGCATGCCCGGCGGGCACCAGTCGGCACCCATGGTCGGCAACTGCTGCACCACCCAATCGACGACGCTATCCGATGGCAGCAACATCGCAAACCTGGATTTGTTTTCCGAGCCACCACCCTTGGCCGCCACCGTAACCTCCACTTTGTCACCGGGAACCAGTTCGACGTGCGTGACCCCCGGCGTGTTGTTGCCGGTGTTGATGCGCTTGCCATCGGGGTCGGTCAGCATTGAGCCGCGCAGGGGGTTATTGACGTCGCTATAGGCGCGGCCCACACCTTCATTGACCAATTGTTCGAGCGAGAGCTGGGTATCCCAACGAACGTCCATACCGACCTTGATGAACGCAATCGCAATGCCCGTATCCTGACAAATCGGCCGATGGCCTTCCGCCGCCATCCGCGAATTGATGAGGATTTGCGCAATCGCGTCCTTGGCGGCGGGCGACTCCTCTTTCAAATACGCCTCGTGCAGCGCCTTGATGTAATCGACCGGATGGTAGTAGCTGATGAACTGGAACGCGTCGGCGATGGACGAGATGAAATCTTCCTGTTTGATGGTGGTCATGTCGGTATCCGGTTATTGTTCGACTTTGGTGCGCGCTTTCAATGCTCGTTCCTGACGGCGTGCGGCATGATGCGATCACACGCGGCGATTGCCATCGCCGAAAGCAAAAAAGCAATATGAATGGAGGTCTGCGCAATCAGCACTTTGTCGGTGTAGTTGGCCGCGTTGATAAATGTCTTCAGCAGGTGAATTGAGGAAATGCCGATGATCGCGGTCGCGAGTTTTACCTTTAGCACCGATGCGTTGACCGTTGACAGCCACTCGGGCTGGTCTGGGTGGCCTTTCAATTCGAGACGCGAGACGAAAGTCTCGTAGCCGCCGACGATGACCATGATGAGCAGATTTGAAATCATCACTACATCGATCAGCGCCAGCACCACCAGCATGATGACGGTTTCGTTGAATTTCGGCGGGCCGGTGTAGCCGATGCTTTCGATCAGGATCGACAGCGCTTTTTCATCGCCGAACATGGCCTCGACCAAGTGCGTCAGTTCCACCCAGAAATGAAAAACGTAAACGCCTTGCGCGACGATCAGGCCGATATACAGGGGTGCCTGAAGCCAGCGGGTCCAAAAGATAAAGCTCGCAAGGTGGCGAAGCACCGATGGGCGATTGGCAAATTTCTTTTCGGTCATGTTTTGTCTCGGTCGTAAACAGGAAAACCCTCGCCGATTCAATCGGCGAGGGATGAACGCATCTAATTTTGAATCAACCCACTTGCAACAAA
This sequence comes from Betaproteobacteria bacterium, assembly GCA_031367575.1. Lineage (GTDB taxonomy): Bacteria > Pseudomonadota > Gammaproteobacteria > Burkholderiales > Usitatibacteraceae > UKL13-2. The sequence goes on from JANLQC010000148.1 coordinate 1,769, forward strand.
ATGACGACTGCGCGCTTACGACCGCGAAATCGCAATCCCCGGTTTGATTTCCCGACGCAAAATTTTACCATTCTTGGTGCGGGGCAAGTCGCGGGCAAGGTATATGCGCTTGGGCGCTTTGTAGGCGGCGAGGTGTTGTTGGCCAAATAATTGCAATTCGGTCGCCGTGACGTCCGCGCCGGGTTGGGTGATCACATACGCCACCACCAGCAACTTGTCCTTTTCGGCCTCTTCACCGATGCACGCGCAATCGGCGACGGCCGGGTGCGATTTCAACACGCGTTCGACTTCATACGGCGAGACACGATAACCGAAACTCTTGATGATGTCGTCCTTGCGACCGAGAAACCAGAGATAGCCGTCGCAATCGATCCTGGCGTAGTCGCCGGTGAAAAAATAGCCGTCGTGGCGATATTTTGCGGTTTCATCCGGCTGATTCCAATAGCGCAAAAACAGTCCCGGATCATTTTCCGGCACCGCGATCATGCCTTCTTCGCCGTCGGCAACCGGCTCTCGCGTGTCGGGATTCAATAACTTGATGTCGTGCCCGGGCTGCGGAAAACCGGCTGAACCCGCACGGATCGGACGATGAATGCTTTGCGAAAGGTAATACGAAAATTCGCTCATGCCGACGGCTTCAAAAATATCCATGCCGAAACGGGTTCGCCACGCAGCCAGCATGTCGTCGGATAAGTGCTCTCCCGCGCTCATGCAAAACCGCAAGCTGGGCACGTCAGTTTTGGTGGTCGTGGTTTTCTGCACGATCTGCCGGTAAATGGTGGGTACGCCGATAAAAATCGTCGCTTGGTGTTTTGCAATCAAGCGCGTCCACAAGTTCGCGTCGTTCTTGCCTTCATGCACGATCACTGTCTTGCCAAGGTAGAGCGGATCCATCATTCCCGAACCCAATACGTAGGTCCAATTGAATTTGCCGGAATGCAAAATGCGGTCAACATTGTTTGGGTCGAAATTAAACCAGTATTCGGACGCCGGTTCGCGACCGATCAGTGCGCGGTGTGCATGCAATACGCCTTTCGGGTATCCCGTGGTGCCGGAGGTATAGACGAGATAGGCGGGATCTTCCGCGCGCGTGGCGTGCGGGGCGGACCAGGCGGTGATGGCATCGAGCACTGGTTTGAGATCCATCACCGTGACGCGGGCATTTTCAATCCGATTGCCCTTGCCGGAAAGTAACACAAGTTTCGCTTCAACTGCGTCGCCGATATTGGGCGCAAGCGCTTCCCACGCCGCATGATCCATCACCAGCACTTTTGCGCCCGAATCTTTGGCGAGGTACAACACTTCCTCGGCCGTGAGCAAGGTCGAACTCGGCACCGCAATGCAACCCGCCTTCATCGCACCCAAAAACGCAGTCGGGTAATCGAGGCAGTTCGGCAGGCGAATCAATACGCGATCACCCGGATTTACACCGTGTTTGCGCAGCAATTGCGCGAACTGGCTGGTGCGTTTGGCGAGCTCGGCGTAGGTCGCGGTGACGGTGCCGAGGATGTCGTCTTCAACGATCATCGCGATACGGTTCTCAACCTCGGTGCCGACATGCGCGTCAGTGCAGGCGGTGCCGATGTTGAACAATGGTGGGACGTGCCAGGTCCAAAGCGGGAACGGCGGGAAAGAGGCTTTAGCGTTCATGTCGGATCTGATTTTGTCATGGTAAAGTCAAGCACTGGCGCGGCTCGCAGGCCGAAAGTGGCTGGAGAAGCGCACCAAACGGCGCTTCCCTTTGATACTTCTCAATCCTCCTTTGAAAAAAGAGGAAGTGCCCCGATTGTCGCGAGCCGGACATTGGCAATCTGTCTTTCTACAAGCGGCTAGAGGATCACACCGTACGGCCAATTCTCCCGCACCACTTGCGCTGGCAATTTCTTCAGCACTTCAATGGCAAACGCCGTATCCGCATCCGACAACGCATGCAGTGCATGCGCGCGCAGTAAAGTCTGCAACGCTTTGCCGAACATCGGCGGATCGAGCATTTCACCGTTGAATTTGATCGCGCCGCCCAGCAGCGCATCGGCCTCAATCGCCGCCTTCAAAATCGCACTCTTGGTTTTGATATCAGTCGGCGAGGGCGTGTATGCGACTTTGCAGGGATGAATGTGAAACGGATGAATCACCTGCTTGCCGGTCATGCCCATCGCGGATTCTTCGCACGCATGGC
>JANLQC010000061.1:0-1907 GCA_031367575.1 Betaproteobacteria bacterium
CATTCGGCGTACTGGCGACCATTGTCGCCAGCGCGGATTTACCGGAGCAGACGGCCTACATCATCACCAAGGCGGTGTTCGACAATCTGGATGACTTCAAGAAATTGCATCCTGCGGTGGCGAATATCACCAAGGAGCAAATGCTCGAAGGCAATACGGTTCCGTTTCATCCGGGTGCGGTGAAGTATTTCAAGGAAAAAGGCTGGATAAAGTAAACGGCCAGATCAAACCGAAAAAAGGGCACTGGCGGTGCCCTTTTTCATTGGCGAGTGCCGTGTCGCGGTTAACAAGACCTCGTCAACAGCGCGCAACGATGGATGGCACTTGCATTTTCTCGGCGCACACGGTCATGTCGGCGACGGCGCATCCGTCACCGCATCCACCGCCCCCTTCAACCGCTCGACAATCAAATCAAGCTCCGAGTCACTGACGATGAACGGCGGGGCCAGCAGCACATGATCCCCGCAGCGGCCATCGACCGTGCCGCCGGACGGATAGCAACACAGCCCGCGCGCCATCGCTTCCGCCTTCAATCGCAGATGAATTTTTTGGGTCGCGGCGAACGGCGTTTTGGTGGCGCGATCCTGCACCAGTTCGATGGCCTGAAACAATCCGCGGCCACGGATATCCCCGACGTGTGGATGCGCGGCGAATGCGGCTTCAAGACGGCGTCTCAATCCCTCCCCTTGGCGCTTGACCCGCTCCAATAGGTGGTCGCGCGCAATCACTTCCTGCACCGCCAATGCCGCCGCCGCGCCCATCGGATGCGCGAGATACGTGTGTCCGTGCTGGAAGGCACCCAGCCCCTGCCGGAACGCGTCCACAATCCTCCCCTGCGCCAACACCGCGCCGATCGGCTGATAGCCCCCACCCAGCCCTTTGCCGATGGTTATCAAGTCCGGCGCAACGCCTTCCCCTTCCGCTTCCGCCTCGCAGGCGTACAAGGTGCCGGTGCGGCCCATCCCGCACATGACTTCGTCGAGGATCAGCAACACACCATACCGATCACAAACTTCGCGCACGCGCTTGAAGTAGCCGGGTACGGCAGTGTTGCAACCGATGGTGGCACCGCCCACCGTTTCGGCAATGAAGGCAATCACCTGATCGGTGCCGAGTTGTTGAATGGTGTCGTCGAGTTCCTGCGCCAGACGTTCGCCGTATTGCCCGCCGGTTTCATCGTCAAGTTTTTCGCGATACTCATAGCAAGGCGAAACATGGGTCGTTGGCACCAGCAGCGGCAAAAACGGTGCGCGGTTCCAGTCGCGCCCCGTCACCGAAAGTGCGCCCAGCGTGTTGCCGTGATAGCTCTGGCGTCGCGCGATCAAATGCCTTCTTTGCGGCGCGCCGATATCAACAAAATATTGGCGCGCCATTTTGAGTGCCGCCTCGACCGCCTCCGAGCCGTCGCAGACGAAATAGGCGTGGCTGATGCCGGGGGGCGCATCTTTCACCAATCGATCCGCCAGCGCTTCGGCGACCCCGGTCGTGAAAAAGCTGCTGTGCGCGTAGGCAATTTGGTCCATTTGCGCGCGCATCGCGGCGAGGATATCCGGGTGCGCGTGGCCGAGACAGGAAACCGCCGCGCCACCGGAGGCATCGATATATTCGCGACCGGCGCTGTCGTAGAGATATACCCCTTTGCCGCGAACGGCGATGGGTAGATTAACGGCAGGATTGCGTTGGATAATGTGGGTCATGGCTGGGTCGCCTGGCGAGAACGAATCGATAGTATTGATCTGGCAACCAATCATGTTGAAAATTCGATTTTTCCCCGCGCAGGCAAGGACCCAGGTTTCTTTGCTCAATGACGCAGTACTTGGGCCCCCGCCTGCGCGGGGGAAGGACGTATTTGAGGTGCTTAATGAAGACTGGAAAGATTGGGCCCCCGCCTGCGCGGGGGAAGGACA
>JANLQC010000083.1:0-5083 GCA_031367575.1 Betaproteobacteria bacterium
AGCGCATGCACCTTTGGCCAGGTCCATTGTTGCGAGAACAGTCCGGCATGGCCAGTTTCGGCGGCAAGCGCAAACAGCGTCAAGCCGGCAACAATTCCGCCGAACAATGAAATTATCGACACCGGCGACGCGTTGGTTTTCACTTTGATGTCGATGGCGGGCGCTCCACGTAATACTCCTGCGCCATCGTCGCCGTCGCCGTTCATAGTAACGGCATTTGAGTTGATCATTTCTGGTTCCTGCCTAGTGTTGTGCTTCGTCGTTCAGTCAGGTCAAGTGGCCAATCCGCATCTCAGGCAATACAAGTGTAGTGCTAGCAGTCAACGTTTGCCGGTGCTGGATTCTTCGCGCACGTGCCTCAGCAGACGGACAGTCGGGACGCATTGTTACAGTCCGCCCCGATGTCTGATCCTTGTTGCTTGATACATGGACAGCGAGTCCGTCATAAAGTTTGTCGAATTTCACCTAATCCGTCGGCGTCAGCGCGCGGACAATGTCAAGTTCACTCAATCCACCAATCCGACTCCATCGCGCCGCGCTGATCAACGCGCCCGCGTTATACAATTTGCTTTCCTTGAACACTTGAACACTTGAACACTCGAACCCTCGAACATCGATTTTTTCGTCAAAGTCCGGGCAAGCGGCACCGCTCACCGTTGAACCATTGGTCGCAATAAGTAGAAACCGGAAAATGCAAACTCCTGATCAACCAATCCTGCGGGACATCGTCCTTGTCGGCGGCGGGCATAGCCACGTGGGCGTGCTCAAAAGCTTCGGCATGAAGCCCATGCCTGGTGTGCGCCTTACCCTCATCTGCACGGATATGCACACTCCCTACTCCGGGATGCTGCCGGGTTATGTGGCGGGTCACTACGACTATGACGAAGTACACATTGATTTGAGCAGACTTGCGGTGTTTGCCGGCGCTCGCCTTTACCGCGATGAAGTGACCGGACTGGATCGCACCAATCGCAAAGTAATTTGCCGCAATCGCCCGCCGGTGCCCTATGACCAGCTCTCCATCAATATCGGTTCGACACCACAATTGAGGCAAGTCCCGGGGGCTTCAGAATATGCCGTGGCGGTCAAGCCGATCCAGCGCTTCAATGACCGCTGGCTGGCGCTGGTGGACCGCGTAAAACATCACACGGGAAAGCTGACCGTTGCCGTCGTCGGTGCGGGTGCCGGTGGCGTCGAGTTGTTGTTGGCGATGCAGTTTCGCCTGCGAAATGAATTGCGAACGCTGGAGCGCAACCCCGACGATCTGCACTTCCATCTGTTCACCGACCAACCGGATATTTTGCCAACCCACAATGCCGGCGTGCGCAAGCGCTTCAATGCCGTATTGGCCAATCGACGCGTCGTGGTGCATCGCAATGCCCGCGTCTCGCAGGTGTTCGCGAACCGATTGCAAACGGCATCCGGTGACTCGCTGGCTGCGGATGAAATTGTCTGGGTCACCAGTGCAGGCGGTGCCCCTTGGCTGGTTGATACTGGGCTCGCATTGGACGCGGACGGTTTTATCAACGTGGCGAATACCCTGCAAACGCTGACAGACCCCAACATCTTTGCGGCCGGCGACATCGCCAGCATGATCAACTACAAGCTTGAAAAGGCCGGCGTTTTTGCCGTGCGGCAGGGCGTCCCGCTGACAGAAAATCTGCGTCGCGCGGTGGAAGGCGCACCGCTTCGGCCCTATCATCCGCAACGCACCTGGCTGGCCTTGATCAGCACGGGCGATAAATACGCGGTGGCCTCGCGCGGATGGCTTGATTTTGCCGGGGAAGCGGTATGGCAATGGAAAGACTGGATCGACCGCCGCTTCATGACCAAATTTCAGCACCTGACGCCGATGGATGCCCGCGCGCAACCGGCCGCCGCTTCGGCGACCAACGCGGTCAAGCTAAGTCAGGAAGAATCCTTGCAGGCCATTTCCGCCATTGCCATGCGCTGCGGCGGATGCGGTGCCAAAGTCGGTGCGACGGTACTGTCTCGTGCGTTAAGCAACCTGCATCCGGTTGATCGTGACGACGTGGTGATTGGCCTCAAGGATCCTGACGACGCCGCCGTCATGCGCGTTCCACCGGGCAAGGCGATGGTGCATTCGGTGGATTTTTTTCGCTCCTTCATTGATGACCCTTACATTTTTGGCAAAGTGGCGGCGAATCATGCCTTGGGCGACATCTGGGCGATGGGTGCCGAAGCGCAATCGGCTACCGCAATCGCGACGGTGCCGTCCGGACTGGAAGCAAAAGTTGAAGACGTTTTGTTTCAGATGATGACCGGTGCAGTCGAAGTGTTGAACGAGGCGGGCTGCGCGTTGGTAGGTGGGCATACGGGTGAAGGCAAAGAGTTGGCGCTGGGTTTTGCAGTCAATGGATTGATCGATGACGACCCTGCCCGCATATTGAGGAAAAGCGGCATGAAGCCGGGCGACGTGCTGATTCTGACCAAACCCATTGGCACCGGCACCCTGTTTGCGGCGCACGCGCGCCTGACTGCCAAAGGGCGCTGGATTGACGAAGCGCTACAGTCCATGATGGTGTCCAACCGGTTGGGCGCGCGGTGTCTGTTTGAGCATGGCGCAACCGCCTGCACCGACCTGACTGGCTTTGGCCTGCTTGGCCATTTGGTTGAAATGACCCGGCCTTCGCGGGTGGACGCCGAGCTCAACCTTTCGGCATTGCCACTGCTGGATGGCGCAGAGGAATGTATCGCCGCCGGCATCGTCAGCTCCCTGCAAAGCGCCAACGTGCGGCTGCGTCGCGCGCTACGCAATCAGGAAGACATGGTTAAACATCCGCGCTATCCGCTGATCTTTGATCCGCAGACAGCCGGGGGATTGCTCGCCAGCGTACCGCCTGATCGGGTTGAGGCATGCATTTCGGCACTGCGTATGTTGGGCTACGCCAAAACGGCCACTATCGGCCGGATTATCACGCAGGCTGATGCGCTCGCGCCGATCATCCTCACGGTTTGACATTAGTCTGGTGTCGTGCTTCGATTTGGATGTCGTTGCCCAATCCGCGTTGCCAGACGACATCCCTGTGCGCCTTTACCGTAGAATTTGCAACACAAAAGGCAATTCCAATTGCCGGACTCCCGGGAAAGCGCGCATTCATGAAAGCTTCGTCGTATACGATCGCGATGTCGCGGCTTCGCAAGCTGGTGCTGCGCGATACCGGGCAGTATTTGTCCGACGCGTGCGCGCTCGAAATCGAAACCCTGCTTGCCAGCATGGAAAAGCGTGCCACCTCACCCGACGAAGCGCATGAATTCCAGAGCCGGGAAGTGACAATTTTGCTTGCCGACCTGCGCGGATTTACCGCCATCGCCGCCGATCTTCCCGCCGGTGACGTGCTGCAAATGCTCAACCCGGTGTTGATCAGGATGAGCGAAATCATTTTCAAGCACGGCGGCACCATCGACAAATTCATGGGCGACTCGATCATGGTGCTGTTCGGCGCGCCCGGCAGCCGCAGCGACGATGTCGCACGCGCGCTGAGTTGCGCGGTGGAAATGCAGATGTGCATGCGCGATCTGGCCAACGCGCAACGCAACAGCGGCCTGCCGGAACTGTTCATGGGCATCGGCATCAACACCGGCGCGGTGTTGGCCGGCACACTGGGATCCGACGTCTACTCCGAATACACCGTGATCGGCGATCAGGTCAATCTCACCTCGCGCATCGAGGCATTCAGCCTGCGCGGTCAGGTATTGATCAGTGAGGCCACCTATCGGCGTTCGGACGATTTTGTCGTCGTCTCAGACCCGATGAGCGTGAGCGTCAAGGGCCGGCCCGAGCCGGTCAAGCTATATGAAGTGTTGTCGATCCCGACCCGCGGGCTGAATGTTCCGCGCCAGGAGGTGCGGCGCAGCCACCGGGTCGGGGTGGCGCTGCCTTTTCGTTATCAACTGGTGCGCGACAATGTCGTGATGCCGCACCTGTATGAAGGCGTGATTCACGATATCGGCTATTACGGCGTGCTGGTTGCGACCGACAACCCGCTGCCAAACATGACTGACCTGAAAATGGAAATATCGCTGCCGCAGGTCAATCACGATGCGCGCGACGTCTACGGCAAAGTCGTCAACACCAAGACCACGGAAGGACGCACCTTTACCGGCATCGAATTCACCTCGGTGTCGGCGGCGTCGAACAGCAAAATTCAATTGCTGGTGCAATTGCATATCTTCGCGGCGACCTAACGCGATGTTGCGCGACTGATATCAAGCACTGGCGCGCCTTTCCGGCCGAAAATGCTCTAAACGCCGCGCCAGTGCTTGAGTTTAATGCATGAGTCGTGGGTGCCCGGGCGCTCCACTTTGTTATAATTTCGGTTTGCCGTTTTGCCTCTCCCATTCTTCCAACCACAATGCCCGCTAGGACACCCCATGGCCAAAATCAAAGTCAAAAACCCCATCGTTGAAATGGACGGCGACGAGATGACCCGCATCATCTGGCAGATGATTCGCGAAAGACTCATCCTGCCGTACCTCGATGTCGATCTCAAATACTTCGACTTGGGTATGGAACATCGCGACGCGACGGATGACAAAGTGACCATCGATTCGGCCATGGCGACGAAGCAATACGGTGTCGCCGTGAAATGCGCAACCATCACGCCGGATGAGGCGCGCGTCAAGGAATTCAATCTGAAGCAGATGTGGAAAAGCCCCAACGGCACCATCCGCAATATTCTCGACGGCACCATTTTTCGTGAGCCGATCATTTGCAAGAACGTACCGCGGCTGGTGAGCCACTGGGACAAGCCGGTGGTGGTGGCCCGTCACGGCTTTGACGACCAGTACCGCGCCACCGATATCCAGTTTCCCGGTGCTGGGACGTTGACAATGACCTTCAAACCGGCTGATGGCAGTGCGCCGATTGAAAGAGAAGTGTTCAAGGCCCCCGCAGCCGGCATCGCACTGGCGATGTACAACCTGGACGAATCAATCAAAGGTTTTGCCCGCGCGTGTTTCACCTACGGCCTTGAACGCAATTACGCCGTGTATCTCTCCACCAAAAACACCATCCTGAAAGTCTACGACGGCCGATTCAAGAATATCTTTCAGGAAATTT
>JANLQC010000086.1:0-3233 GCA_031367575.1 Betaproteobacteria bacterium
GCTGGCCCCGCACCGCGATGAGCTGGCCCCTTAAATTGCATTATAAAATTTACACCCGCCCACGCTCTGCAATACAGGTCAACGCTTGAACCAGTTTCCAAAACTTAACACTGCAATTCACTTTCGGCAGTCTGCAACAAATGTCTCCATTGGCGAACGCGATTGCACGATTGGCAGATGTCGTGTTGCAACTCAGAATTCGTATTCCAGTTGAACGCGAACAGTTGAATCCGGCGCGGCCAAGCTGGCTCCGATTAGCCACGCAAAATCATATCTAATTGCCTCCTTGCTTCGGGTTGGAATCTTTCCATATAAGGCTGGGCCAATTCGATGATTTTGCTTGTTGCGCGAATTCCAGTGGTTCCATTTGCCGAGTTCGCCTAATGCCTGTAATCCAAACTCAAATTCTCGCACGAGTCGATACTTGGCCTGAAATTGGTAGTGCAATTCCGTTATCTGTGAATCACTGTTTGTGCCAACGCGCACCTGGCGCTTTAAAAGGAAATTGGAGTTGACTTGAATGCGGCCAAAATCGGTTTGGAGGAGCGGGCCGAATCGAAATTCATATCCTTCGTTGCGGTCGCGAGGTACTTCCAGTTCGATAAACACGCCGAGGTCAACCGGGTACTTACCTGTTTCAGTAAGCAGGAATTTGTTTTCCCATTCGATGGCGTCAAATCGTGTGCGTTCATTGGGCATCTTTTGGTATTTGACATACGCTTCTGTAAACCAGTTCGGAGTGACGCCAAAGCCCAAGCCAAACGTGCCCGCAGAAATGCGACCTTCGCCGTCCGGCAATTTGCTTGTGCCGTATTTTAGTTCCAGCTCGCGTTCGCCGTATTCAATTGAGGGTACTTTTACATAGTCAGCTGGATCGGCCCAGACGGAAGAGCAAATCGCCGAGGCGGCGAAAAGCAACGAGCGAACTGTATTTTTCATGAGAAGTTTTGAAGTTAATTTTTGGATGCGGATTTTTTCTGGTTGGCGAATCGCATGCAACCGGCAATCACGACGGCGACGCTGACATAAAACACAACCTGAATGCCCGCCGGATGGGCATCGTATCCAATGAGTCCGTGCAATACGGTGCCAACGGCGGATTCATTTGGCAAAATGCCAGAAACGTCCCACAACGGCGATTTCAGGCTTGGCAAAAGGTCGGCCTGTACCAGGAACCGGGCAGCTTGCGCGGCCATTCCGGCAGCGAGCAAGAGCACTAACGCGGAAATCACAGTGAAAAACCAGCGTACCGGGATTCGCAAGAGGCCAAGATATAGCGTCACACCCACGGCGACGCCGCCCGCAAGTCCCAATGCGCCGCCGGTGGCCATTTCCAGAAAGGTGGACGACCCCGAAACGGCAACACCGTAGAGAAACAATACCGTCTCCGCGCCTTCTCGAAGTACTGCGATGGCTATAACGACAAGCAGAATGGAAAGATTTCGTTTTCCACCGCGTATGGCACTTCCGATCGACCGTGCTTCTGCCGTGATCGCTTGCCCGCGACCGGCCATCCATACGCTGTGCCAAGCGAGCATGAGTACCGCAACACCAAGAATTGAGGCATTGAAAACTTCCTGGCCAACACCATCGGCAAATTGCGCAATGGCTTCCATGCTCGCCGCAACAAGTGTCGAGCCTGCGAGTCCGAGTAGCGTCCCGCCTGCTAGCCACCGCGCGCGCGTCGGAATTCCTTCCGTTGCTGCCGCGATGATTCCAATGATCATTGCGGCTTCAAGTACCTCGCGAAATACAATCAGTGAAGTGCCAAACATGTTTGAGTCTCCTACTTCGCGACAATGACGCCCTTTGCCGTCTTTTCATTGAATTCACCCACAAACGGATAACTGCCGACCACCAATGGGCCGATATAGACAATGGCGGAAGACTTGGCCGGAATGACCTTTTCGCGATTCAACGGATGGCTCTCGAATTCTTCAGGTGTTGCGTCGCGATTTTCGATAACGAGCTTGATCTTTTGGCCGACGGGAACATTTACCGTTTCAGGCTGGAAGCGATGATTCTCAATGACCAGCCTTACTTCGAAGTCGGCAGCATTTGCTGCCATCGAGAAGGTGCAGATAAATAGTGCAATGAACGTGCGCATAAAAATCTTTCATTTTTGAGATTTGGTATATGCGAATGATAATGATTCGCATTAATAAAAGCAAGTGTATCCTTTGATTTTCTTTTTATTGCTAATTCTTCTCGACCGATCTTCATCTAACGCACGTTGCGCCTATTTGCGTATCGCCTGAACCGGATATACGCGGGTGTTGACGCCGACCGAAAATTGACCCACTTGTAGAGGTTATGCCGATTCAAAATTGACCCAGGTGTTCTACTTGTCCTGCCTAATTTTTAGGCGGGAGATAAAGGGTGATCACCATGGAAATATTGGGCAAGATTCGACGGATGTATTTGCGCGACAAACTGTCGCTGCATGAAATAACGAAGCAAACGGGTTTAGCGCGCAACACGATACGCACGTGGCTGAGGAGTGCCGAGAAGGCGGCACCGCCAACCTACCGCAGGACGGAGGGGCCGGGCAAGCTCACCGCGTTCCACGCCAGCCTGGAGCAGGCGCTCAAAGCCGATGCCCACCGCATCAAGCAAGACCGGCGCACCGCCAAGGCGCTGTTTGCGCAAATCAAGGCCGACGGCTACGCGGGCGGCTATAGCCGCGTCACCGACTTCATTCGTGACTGGCGCGGGCGCGAAGGCAAGACGCCGCACGCCTTCGTCCCTTTGAAGTTTGAACCGGGCGAAGCGTTTCAGTTCGACTGGAGCGAAGAAGGCCTGGTCATCGGCGGCATCTACCGGCGCATGCAGGTATCGCACCTGAAGCTATGTGCCAGTCGCGCGTTCTGGGTCGTGGCTTATCCCAGCCAGGGCCACGAAATGCTGTTCGACGCCCACACGCGCGCCTTCGCAGCCCTGGGCGGTATCCCCCGCTGCGGCATCTACGACAACATGAAGACGGCGGTCGACAAGGTCAACAAGGGCAAAGGCCGTGTGGTTAATGCGCGCTTTGCCGTGATGTGCGCGCACTACCTGTTCGATTGCGACTTCTGCAACGTCGCCTCCGGCTGGGAGAAGGGGGTAGTCGAGAAGAACGTGCAGGATAGTCGCCGGCGTATCTGGCTGGATGCGCAGAACCGGCGATTCGGCTCGTTCACCGAACTCAATGTCTGGCTGGGTGAACGTTGCCGGTCTTTGTGGAGTGAGCTGCG
>JANLQC010000155.1:0-5458 GCA_031367575.1 Betaproteobacteria bacterium
GTCGATGGGGTCAAGTCTTTCAAAATCATATGATAACGAAAGACTTCGTCCTTTGCCGTCCTTTGACCCCTGAAAAAACGCAAACTTGGCGATGTTCAAGGCGAAGACCATGGATGATCGACGCGTCCGCAGAGCAACACAATTTTCGATATGACAGAAAATTCGCCCTGTCGACTAAGCGCACGCTTTGCGGGGAGATGTTTGCTGTATGTCGCGCGAGAGTTGTAAGACCGGTTAAATGATCCGAATTGAAAAGGCCGGCAAATCCAAGGGCGGCTACCGTATTGTTCGCGTGTTCAATTGCAATGTCTCAACCAAAACACGTGCAGGCATTGGCTACGCAGTGCTAGACAGTCACGACAACCAGATTGGTGGAATCACGAGTGACGAAAACGGCGGTGACGGAGTTGGAGCGGGTTGCTCGTGGTGCTGCACCGCACACTGGCGGCGCAGAGTGAAACTTGGGAGGTCAACGGGATGAAGGAGAATTGCTTCCCGCATTGGCTAACTAATTGGTTATTGAAAAATTGCACAATGACAAAATCCTTCGGGAGGGTTTTTGTCATTACATTATTGTTGAACGGCTAGAGTTCGGCCAAGGCCGGGATCCATGACACGGCTCCGAAGGCGTTCACTGTTGCGGGCGAATATAAAGACGGCGAAGCGACAAGCCGCAAGTTGTCTTGTATCTGTTGCTCCAGCAATATTCTAACCTCGGCGCGGCGCCGATATTCCGCGCGTCGGCTGCTCGGAATTTCGCTCAAAGGGCGACACGCCAATTGCCTCGGCAACGCGAACTGACCGTTGGTGTTGGCCTCGCCGCCGACCTCCTGCCAAAAACTATCGTAGTCGGCGAATACCGCTTTCCGTCTCAGGGCCCGATTATAGTAGACTCGGCAGTCATTGCTGACTGCGGTGATGCGTCGCCCACCCAAGCAAGCCGCGACGGCATACAAAGCATGGAGCAGGATGTTCTTTGGCCGCACGCCATGAAAGTCCTTGGTGGCGCGCTTCACTCGCTCGCGCCCGTCAATGCTATTGGCTCCTTGCAGACAACCGATTTCAAGTCGCCGCCCATGGTCGTCACCGGTAATGGTGAAAGCGAGGCAGGCGATGCGCACTCGCCCCGCATTCTGCTCCAGACTCAAAAGCAACTCGCCTTCGCGATCAAAAGTGTCCGTGCTGGAAAGGCGCAACGTATATTGGTTTCGGTTTCCCTCAGCGCCGCTTTCTGGCGAGACCAGATTGGCGATGGCCAGCGCATGGCCGCGCGCCAGGGAGTCGATCAACTCGGTCGGAAAATGACGGCCGACAAATCGATAGTGTTCCACCAGCGAATGCAGTCGTTGTCGTGCGGAATAGCTCCGATTGAGATACGGTCGTTGCAACTTCAGCAGCATACGCGGTTTGTGCGCGACAAAATGCGCGAGGACGGGATTTTCGGCGATGGACGACAGCCAGTCGCGCGTTACCTGCGGAATCAAGCAACTTCGCAATACATACTTGGCCGTTGCCAGCAAAGAATTGCCGGGACACGCCCGCCAGACACTCGCCGAGGCGTACAGAAAATGCTTCACGCCCGCCCGCCCGCCAACTGCGGGTGTACTGCGGCAAAGCTTCGTCCTGATCGATATGTAACAGAAATTGTAACAAAATATTTCATGCTTGAAGGATAGCACAACCTTGGTGTTTCCCCAGTGGCGCCTAGCTGTTTAGGCCTGTTTTTTTGTGAAATATTGTGTCTAACCGCGAACAAAAAATGAGCCGACGTAACGCCGGCTGAGGATGGATGTTGATTGCGTCAAGGACGATGTTGCGACCTGGATGCTCTATCAAAGACAACAGCACAACCCACATCAAGCGGATTTTGGCCACTGCTGTAACGGCCGTGTTAGGGTTCCCGTCCTTCGTGACCAATATTTTCCGTCGCTCGCAGCCTCGGCCGACTTGGAGCCGTTTTCGCTGGGGGGCCAAATCGCCCCGCGTCGTCACCCGCAAGGAGAGCGCCTAAAAGGAGTCGAATTCGCACGCGAGTGCCATTGGGGCCCACTCTTCAGGCTCGTTTTTTCTTGGGACTTTGGATCTTGAAAACAATGCGAGGCTGGCACCGTCAGCTTTCTTACTTCATCGGCTGAGCGAATAAGACGATGCGCGAGGATTGGGGCGATTATTTTCAAAGATGATCCTGTGCACTTTCCATTGAGGGTTTAAGCCGCTTTTGGTTCAGCCGAGCGGATTGGCTGTCGTTGCTTGACTGTCGAACACATTAGGGGCTCCGGCGCGTTCCCGCCCGCATTTTTTGTCCGGCAATAAAACAAAACGCCGCGGCAAAGCGCGGCGTTAAATATATTCCCGAAGGTAACCTAAATGCCCAGAATTTTCATCGCCTTGGCAAGCGTGTCAACCGAATCCTGATGCTTGCCGGCCTTGTGCAGTTCCTCGCCGTCGGCGCGCAGTTTTTTCACTTCAGCCATCTGTCCTTCAGCGAGTTTCGGATTCTTGGCGAGCGCCTCGTCGATCTTTTTCATATCGACCGGGCAGTGGAATGCGAACGCGGTGGCGCTGGCAAGAATCAATGCGGAAAACAACGGTAATCGAATCTTCATTTAATCTCCCGTGGGTGGTTGAGGGCGCGTGTGATGGAAGTTGGTTGCAGCACGCAAATGATAATCCAATGGCGTGAATATTGTTGGCCGACGGGCCGTCATGTCCGTGCCAATGTTGCCGCTTGCGGTTGGAGTACGTCTATTTACCTCGTCATTCCCGCCAACGCGGAAAAGTCGAAATGGAAGGTCAGTGGAAGTGTCACTTGACCAAACTCCAGTGCGGGCGCGGCTTTTGAGGGTTTTGTGGCTGGAGAGGCGCGCCAATGCTGGAGTGTTGGCTTTTTCAAATGGCAAGCCTTCTATGCCCATTCCGGCTGAAAATTGGTATGGCCGATTTCATATTGATCGCGCAACGACACGTTGATTCGCGCCACTAGCGCCGTGTAATCCGCCACCGCTTCCGGCTTGATTCGCACATGCGCAGTCAGGCAATTGAAGCGCTGCGAAATTTGCCAGATGTGGACATCGTGAATATCCAGCACCTCCGGAAAATCGCGCAGTACCTGTGCGCGCAGCGCGGCGACATCAATCGGTGAACCTTCCATCAGCACATGCAGCGAATCACCCAACAACGCCCACGACCATTTGAGAATAATCACTGCGACGAACAAGGCAATCAGCGGGTCGATCCACAGCCAGCCCGAGTAGTGGATCACCACCAGGCCCACAATGATCGCCACCGACGACAGCGTATCGGTAAGCATGTGCAAAAACGCGGAGCGGATATTCATGTTGCTCTGGTCGCCGCGCATCAGGATGGCACCGGTAATCAGGTTGATGACGAGGCCGGCAATGGCAATGATGAGCGTGGTGCCAATGGCCACCGGTTCCGGCGAAAACAATCGCGCAATCCCTTCCACCACGATCCACACGGCGGAAAGAAGGATGGTGATGCCATTGACAAACGCGGCCACCACTTCGATGCGGTAATAGCCAAAGGTTTTTTCCATGTTGGCCGGGCGCGACGCCAGCACAATCGCCGCCCAGCTCAATGCCAGCGCGAACGCGTGCGTGAACATGTGAATGCCATCGGACACCAGCGCCAGCGAATGCGTGAGCACCCCCCCGACAATTTCGACCGCCATGGTGGTGATCGTGATCGCAAAACTTGCCAGCAACAGCGATCGGTCGTGGGCGCGGTAGTCGTGTTGATGAGCGCCGCGGTGATGCGGGTGCGGATGTGGGTGCGGGTGCGGGTGCGGGTGATCAGGGGCGTCGTGGTCATGGCCCTGCGCGTGCGGGTGATCATGATCGTGATCGTGCCCCGGATTTTTATTCGGCACCGGCGCATCGCGCAATGGGGCATGGCTGTTATCGTGCGGGCAAGCAGCGGCTTCGTGCGGATGCGGGGTTGGGCGGGACATGGGCAATTATAGAACCTGCTTATCCGCCGCTGGATATGGTCGTTGCGGATCTGCACGCGCGTGGCATCGGGCGGCCACCCGGAAACAAGCGCGTTGGTGCATTCGGCGATTCGGCCGAACTTTCTGAACAATTGAAATCGTCGTGAATCACCGGAATCAATTCAGAGACGATTTTGCACAATTGAGATTCAGCAAGCGGCTAACCCGACGCCAGCACAATATCCCGCATCGCCACCTGAGCGTTGTAACCTATACGGCCTTCGCGCCTAGCAATTCGCGCAAACTCAGGATGGTGCCCGCCTCACCCCGCACGCGTAACAACGCACCATCATTGTCGGCACGCTCATTCAGCACTTCGCAGCTCGCAAATATTTTTCCGCGCAATTGTTGCGCCGACCAGGGCAGAAACAGTTCCGCCTCCACCAGACCTTTCTGGAAAAACGCAACCATTGCCGCATGCAATTTTGCGACGTCACTTTCACGCTTCGCGCTCATCACGATGCCGTCCGGATACTGCGCGCGTAGCGCGGCGGCGCGCTCCGCTTGGGCGGCGGCATCTCCCACCATGTCGATCTTGTTGAACACCCGAATCCGCGGCACCGCTTCGGCACCGATTTCACTCAGCACTTTGTCCGTCACCGCGAGCTGGCGTTCAAAACCAGGGTCACTCGCATCGATAACGTGGAGCAGCAAGGCGGATTCAGCGGCTTCCTCCAAGGTGGATTTGAATGACGCGACCAGATCGTGCGGCAGGTTTTTGATGAAGCCGACCGTATCGCTGACCAGAATGCGCGGCAACGTTTCGGGATGAAGTGCGCGCACGGTGGTGTCGAGTGTGGCGAAGAGCTTGTTGGCCACCAATACGTCGCTGCCGGTGAGGGCGCGCATCAGCGTGGATTTGCCGGCATTGGTGTAGCCCACCAACGCCACGCGCGCAATGTTCTGGCCCGCCTGTCCACCTTGGCCGCCTTGATTCGCCTGCCGCCGCGCGCGCTGGGTCTGGCGATCCGCGTCCATCGCGGCGATTTCCACTTCCAGTTCGGCAATGCGATTGCGGATTTTCTGGCGATCAAGCTGGCTATGCGATTCACCCGCACCGCGTCCGCCGGTGCCGCTGCGTTGCCGGCCTTGCGGCCCGGCCAGTTTCGCCGCTTCGCGAAGTCGCGGCGACAGGTAGCCGAGCCGCGCGATCTCCACCTGCGCACGCGCCGCGCGCGAGCTCGCGTGCCGGTGAAAAATCTCCAAAATCACCATGGTGCGATCCATCACCTCGCAGCCGACGGCAATCTCAAGGTTGCGTGCCTGCGAAGGCGAAATCTCATGGTCGACCATCACGACGTCGACCTGACGGGTATCCGGGTCGGCTTCCGATTGCGCGGCAGCCATCGCTTTTGTCGCGCCGCGCGTCATTGGTTTGCCCCTCACGCGTTGCCGGGTTTCCGACCCATCATCGTCCCGCACGGTGTCATTTTCGTCATCACACGCCTC
>JANLQC010000119.1:0-1881 GCA_031367575.1 Betaproteobacteria bacterium
AATATCGAGTTCCGCGTCGGCTTGCGCACGAAACGCGGCGGAATCTGCGCGCCACTTTTCAAAGATGGCGGGATGCTCAGGTACCAAGGAGCGGTTGTTGTATTCGCGTTCGATGGCGGGATCAAGGGCGGTCATAGACAATGGTAGTCTGAATTGCCAAATTGTGGCTATAGTGAATCGCCCTGTTGCCGCAGCCGCACGCCAAGCGGCTATCATAGGCGTCGCAACCCGCCGCGACCTTAACAAAGAATTTCCATGACCAGTGTATTTGACCAGGACAGCCTGAAAGTCGTCGAACTGAAACCGTGCCCGTTTTGCGGTGACAGTGACGTCTCGTCTTACGTGCGGGGCGGCCTGACCGGTATCGTCGAATGCCCGTGCGGCGCACAAATGTCCGCCGAACTGCCGCATCTGGAACGCGATGGCGAAGGCCGCGCCAGTTTGTCTGAACAACAGAAACTCATGCTGGAACGATTCCGCAAAAAACATCGGCTTGCCACACAGGTGGAAGCCGTGAGTTTGTGGGCGCGCTGTTTGGCAGTGGATGCCTGGAATTTGAGGACGGGGAAATAGGAATTCGTGCTCGCCGCAGGTCAATAAATTTGACCGGTTGACCTTTCAAGAAAAATTCGCCAGAGAATGTGTGTTTGTCGCTGTAAGCGACAAACTTCTAAACGCACGGGCTGGCATGTGATTGAACGAACTGGTCTGACGGTTCTCATCCGGGCCCAAGGCACAAATTGAAAAAGCCCACCGAGGTGGGCTTTTTCAATTTGGTGCCGAGGGCCGGAATCGAACCGGCACGCCCTTGCAGGCGCGGGATTTTGAGTCCCGTGCGTCTACCAGTTCCGCCACCCCGGCTAAATCTGGGTTCAACGGGTGCGTGCTGATTCACCCATTTGGTAGGAGGCGGATTATAGCGTAATCTCGGCGGCTGACTGAAACAAAACCCATGAACGTCGCCGATTTCGATTACCACCTTCCCGCCGAATTGATTGCACAGCATCCCGCCACTGAACGCGCGGGCAGCCGCCTGTTGCATCTTGACGGCAATCGCGGTGACGTTGTCGATCGGCAATTTCGCGATTTGCCGGGACTCATGCGCGCAGGCGATGTGTTGGTGTTTAACAATACGCGGGTGGTCAAGGCGCGATTGCACGGACACAAGGCAACGGGTGGCAAAGTCGAGGTGTTGGTTGAGCGCGTGCTGCCGGGCGCGATGCGCGCGTTGGCGCATGTGCGTGCGTCGAAGTCGCCGCTGCCCGGTTCAAAACTGCTATTTTCCGATGGCATCATCGCAACCATGGTCGCGCGTGCGGATGATTTATTTGAACTCGATTTTGGCGCGAACGTGCATGAAATTCTTCAACGCATTGGTGAAGTTCCGCTGCCACCGTACATCGCGCACCAAGCCGATAACGACGATGAGGCGCGCTATCAAACGGTGTATGCGCGCCATCCGGGTTCGGTTGCCGCACCGACCGCAGGGCTGCATTTTGACGATGCCATGCTGGCGTCGTTGCAAGCGCAGGGTGTGCGGCTCACTTACGTGACATTGCACGTTGGTGCCGGCACGTTTCGCCCGGTGCGCGACGATGATATTTCCAGACACGTGATGCACCGCGAGTGGTATGACGTGCCGGCGGAGACGGTCGTGGCGATAGCCGAGGCGAAGGCCAATGGCGGGCGCGTGATCGCCGTCGGCACCACCAGCATGCGCACGCTGGAAGCGGCTTCACATGAGGGCAGTTTGCAGGCCGGGGCGGGCGAGACGAAAATTTTCATCACGCCGGGATATGAATTTCAAATCGCTGATCGATTGATCACCAATTTTCACCTGCCGAAATCAACGCTGATGATGCTGGTGTCGGCGTTTGCCGG
>JANLQC010000147.1:0-2475 GCA_031367575.1 Betaproteobacteria bacterium
GTCACCAGCACCATCCAGCGAATTCCCCGCGTGAGCGAAATTGTGGTTGATCGCCCAGCCGAAATCATCGATACCAAGTCGAAAATTCTCGATGCGGCCGAAGAGCTTTTCATGGAGCACGGCTTTGAGGCCACGTCACTGCGCTTGATCACGACCGCCGCCGTCGTCAATCTTGCCGCCGTCAATTACCACTTCGGCTCGAAGGAAGAGCTATTCCAGGCGGTGTTGACGCGGCGGCTTGATCCGATGAATCAGGATCGGATGCGCTTGCTTTCGCTCTATGAAACGGCAACCGGCAATACCCCGCTGACGTGCGAAAACATTATCTCCGCGATGTTCATTCCGGCCCTGAAATTGGCACGCGACCATCAAACCGGCGGCAAGAATTTCCTGCGATTGCTCGGCCGCGCGTATGCCGATCCGGCACCGTTCATCCGCGAATTTCTTTCTTCGCAATACGCGGAAATGATTTCACGTTTTCGCACCGCGTTCTCGCACGCGTTGCCGCACATTCCGCGTGAGGAATTGTCCTGGCGCCTGCATTTCGTGATGGGCGCACTTTCCTATACGCTGGCCGGCACCGACGCGCTGAAAATGATCGCGCAGTTCCAGCCGGGCGAAGCGGAAAACGACGAGAAAGTTTTGCGGCGGCTGGCACCGTTTTTGGCGGCCGGCCTGCGTTCGCCGGTGGATAGTGAAAGCGCCCCGGGTTCGCATCAATGGTTCGCGGAAGCCTGATTTTGACATTGATATTTATTGCAGTTACTGAAAAGGAGACGTCATCATGTTGACGACATTGTTTATTGTGGTGTTCGCTCTGGGCACCATTTGGGCACTCGCGTACCACGTTGCCGCTGCGGCGGTTTGGGCGCTGGTGGCGGGCATTGCGTTGACTGCACTCACGGTATCGGGGGCGCTGCCTGGCATCGCCGCCAGCATTGCCTGGATCGTGTTCATCGGCGTTGCAACGGTTGCCATCATGAAATCGCTGCGGCAGAGTTTGTTGACGGCACCAATTTTCAAAATCTACAAAAAGCTGTTGCCACAGATGTCGCAAACCGAACAGGAAGCACTCGAAGCCGGCACAGTTTGGTGGGATGGCGATTTGTTCAGCGGCAAACCGGATTGGAACAAGCTGCTGGATTATCCGGCCCCGAAATTGACGGCGGAAGAACAAGCGTTTGTCGATGGGCCGACCGAAGAATTGTGCGGCATGGTCAATGAATGGCAGGTCACGCATGAGTTGAATGACCTGCCGCCAAATGTGTGGCAATTCATCAAGGACAAAGGCTTCCTCGGCATGATCATCCCGAAAGAATATGGCGGCCTCGGATTTTCGGCCTATGCACATTCGCAAGTGGTGATGAAAATTTCCACGCGCAGCAGCACGGCAGCGATTTCGGTGATGGTGCCCAACTCGCTCGGGCCGGGTGAACTGTTGTTGCATTACGGTACGCCGGACCAAAAAAATTACTACCTGCCGCGCCTGGCAAAAGGGCTGGAGATTCCCTGCTTCGCGCTCACCGCCCCCGAGGCTGGCTCGGACGCCGCATCGATGCCGGATTCGGGCGTCATCTGCAGGCAAATGTGGGAAGGTCGCGAAACGCTGGGTATCAGCGTGACATGGGAAAAACGCTACATCACGCTGGGCCCGGTCGCGACCATTCTCGGCCTCGCGTTCAAGTGTTTCGATCCCGATAAATTGCTCAGCGACAAGATTGATTTGGGCATCACCTGTGCATTGATTCCGACTTCCCACAAAGGTGTAAATATCGGTCGTCGCCATTTCCCGCTGAATGGAAGTTTCATGAACGGCCCGAATTCCGGCAAGGATGTGTTCATCCCGATGGATTGGATTATCGGCGGGCAACCGATGTTGGGCGAAGGCTGGCGCATGTTGATGGAATGCCTCGCGGCCGGCCGTTCGATTTCGTTGCCCGCGCAATCGATTGCCGCCGGAAAATTTGCCTCGATGGCGTGCGGCGCGTATTCGCGCGTTCGTCAGCAATTCAAAACACCGATCGGAAAATTCGAGGGCATTGAAGAGCCGCTGGCACGTATCGGCGGCCACACATATTTGATGGATGCGTGCCGTACCATCACTGCGGGTGCGCTGGACATGGGCGAGAAGCCATCGGTGCTGTCGGCCATTTCCAAATACCACATGACCGAGCGCATGCGCATCGTGATCAACGACGCGATGGATATCCATGGCGGCAAAGGCATTTGTCTCGGCCCGAACAATTACCTCGGGCGAGCCTACCAAATGATTCCGGTGGCGATCACGGTCGAGGGGGCAAATATACTCACGCGCTCGCTTATCATTTTCGGCCAAGGGGCCATCCGTTGTCACCCGTGGGTGTTAAAGGAAATGAAAGCGGCCGGCGAAGATTCGCTCGAAAAATTTGATGAGGCATTCTGGGAGCACATCAAATTCACCGTGTCCAATGCGGCGCGTTCGATGTGGACCGGCAT
>JANLQC010000172.1:0-6095 GCA_031367575.1 Betaproteobacteria bacterium
TTCGGCGGTAATCGATTGCAGCAGCGCAGAGGCGGGCGATCCGCGCATCGGGTTCAGCCGCAAATCGAGCGGGCCATCGTTCTTGTATGAAAAACCGCGTGCGGGGTCATCGAGCTGCATGGACGACACGCCTAAATCAGCGAGCACGCAATCAAAACCGCCACCGGCTTCGGGCAGCAACTGTGCGACGCCCGCGAAATTCATTTTGCGGATGATCAGCGCATCCGGCGGAAAACCAAGTTTTCGCAAGCGCGCGTCGGTGCGTGGCAATTCGATCGAATCGACATCGACCGCGAACATTCTGCCATTGGGCAATAGCCTCGGGAGAATGGCCTCGGTGTGGCCGCCGAAACCCAGCGTCGCGTCGAGCGCGGTTTCGCCGGGCTGCGGATTGAGTATGGCGAGAATTTCATCGACGCAAATCGGGCGATGCATGCCGGCGGGGGTCTGTCCGCGTGCAATCACTTTTTCAATATCGGCGGCGAAATTCTGTGGCGACCGTTCCTTGTACTTTTCTTCAAACGTGCGCGGGTGTGTGCCGCGATAGCGTTTGCGGCGCGTGTGGGGCGGTGGTGTTTCGATTGACATGCCGGTGCCCGCGTGGTGAAAGGAATCGTGGTGCTTGCGGCCTATTTTAGGCGCGCCGAACCGCTATGTTCCAATCAAATCCAATGGGCGAAATTTCCCGCCCAGCACGCGCGCGGAGTCCATGCCCCACCATTGATCGATCACCGATGCATAGAGGCGGCGAAAATCCACCGCGAACGGCAAATTGCCGTTGCCATCGAGTCGCGTCAATTGCGGCGGCTCGCCATACAGCCCGCCTTGGACGCGGCCACCCATCACAAAATGCGCGTTTGCCGTGCCATGGTCGGTGCCGCCGCTCTGATTCTCTTTCGGGCGGCGCCCAAATTCGGCGTAGGTCATCATCAATGTGGAATCCCAGCGATTCAGCTCCAGCAACGCAGATTTCAACGCGGCGATTCCCTCCGCCAAATCTTTCAACAGATTGGCCTGGGTGCCGAGTTGGTTGGCGTGGGTATCGAAGCCGCCCAGCGTGAGGCGGATGGATGCGATGCCCGCCTTGCTCGCCACCAATTGCGCGGCGGTGCGCACCTGATTGCCAAATCCGCTGCGGGGAAATTCGCTTTTGAATGCAAAATTGGTATTGAGTTTCTGCGCCGCATGGATGATTTCCTGCTCGACCGCGAGAATGTGTTTTAGCGCCGGATTCTGCTTCCCGGATTGATCGGCACTGGCTTGTGCGAGTTTGGCATTGCGAAGAAATTGCGCTGTATCCGCGAGCGCAATGATGCGCACGCCCTGCCCGGACATTGGCCCCATGTCGCTTGAACCCACCACCACACCATCGGCGGCGAATGATTTCGGTGCCGGGTTGATCGCGAACGTTCTGGCGAGCCAGCCGGCATCCAGATATTCCTCACTTTTCGACGCGGTATCCCAGATTTCGATTGAACGAAAATGCGAGAGATTCGGGCTCGGATAGCCGATGCCTTGCACCACCGCCAGTTGTTTTTTTTCCCACAACGCCATCAGCGGTTTCAGTGACGGATGCAAACCTTCGCGTTCGGACAACTGCAACACTTGATCACGCGCAATGGCAAGGCGCGGCCGCAGCACGGCGTACGCCGGATCGGCAAACGGAATCACTGTGTTGAGGCCATCATTGGCCCCTTTGAGTTCGATGAGTATCAACAAATTGTGGTAGGGCCCGCTGTTTGCCGATGGATTTGCCGGCCCCGGTACCGCCGCCCACGCGACACCATTGATGCTGCCTGCAAGCGGCGCGGCGGCGGCGAGACCCATCGATTGCAAGAATTTTCGGCGATTCATTTTTGCCTCATTTGAGTTGGTAGACCGGATCATAAACAAGTTGCCGCACCCAGTCGGCCGGTTTTTCACCTTCCACCGGCGGATTTTGCGGAGCCCCGGCCAGCACCACACGCGTCATGTCGTGCTTCGCATTCGTGCCTTGCCCATTGGCGGAGAATTTGCCCGCCCATTTGTCGAGATTCCAGCGGATGCCGCCCATCTGCCGCTCCATTTGCCGTTGCAGGCGGGCGTCCCGGCCGGGCGGCGCGTTCTCGCCATTGCGCAGTGCCATTTCATCCATGTTGCGCATCGCCACTTCCATCCGGTCCTCATTGCGAAACAATCGATCGATCAGTTGTTTGCGACCCAGCAGCGTCGCGGAATTGATCCACACGTCGCCACCCGGCCAGCCTTTCACATTCGGCGGCGAGAAAACGTTCTGGCCCAGTAGCGCGCTGGCAATCACGAACGGTCGCAAGTTGGGCGCGTCAATCTCGAACTGTTTCATCGTGCCCACCACAAATTCCACCGGCGATTTGATCAGCGCCGCACGGTTTTGCGGCGCATAGAACGCGTCCGAGGTGAGCATTGCGCGCGCCAGTTTGGCAATGTTGTAGCCGCTCTCGCGAAATATTTCCGCCAGGCGTTTAACCTCCGCTTCGTCGGCGACCGGCGAAATGAATTCCTTCCATAACTTGCGTGTAATGAATTGCGCGGTTTCGGGCTTGGCAAGCAAAATATCAATCACCTGATCGCCATCGAAATTGCCCGATTTTCCGAGCAGTGTTTTGTTGCCGTAGTCGTGGATGCCGCGGCGAAACATGAATTGGCCGGTATCACGATCCACGCTCCAGCCGGTAAAGGCGCGCGCCACTTCCTTGATGTCCTTCTCGGTGTAATTGCCTTCGCCGAGCGTGAACAACTCCATCACTTCACGCGCAAAATTTTCGTTCGGTTGCTCCTTGCGGCTATTGGCGCCGTCCAGATAAACCAGCATCGCCGGGTCACGCGAAACTTCGCGCAGCAATGTGCCGAAATTGCCCAAGGCGTTGCGGCGCAGCATCGTATGTTGCTGGTATAAAAGCGGCGTGAAGCGCACTTTTTGCTGGCTGGTGGCAAAGTGGTTGTGCCAGAACAAGGTCATTTTCTCGGACAGTGGAGATGTCGTGGTGAGCATTTCGCGAAACCACCATTCGCGCAATTCAAAGGCGCGTTCAACATTCTTCCGTTGTTCCGCCTGACGCTGTTCCTGAGTCATGTCACGCAGCCGCACCGGAGGAATCGGCGGCTCGTTTGTCCACGCGGGCGGCATTTGCTTTGCCACCGTTTGCACGCCATTCAGCAATTGATCCACTGCATCGGCGCGGCTTAATTTTGCAAACACCCGAATTTCGGTGTCGGAGGCCGCAAAGCCGACGCGATTGAGGAGATGACGCGCACCGTCCACGCCAAGCGCGTCTTCCGCCCACACCGGACACGCCGCGAAGGCGGATAGCGCCATTGTCAGCAACAAAGCTACCAACCGAAAAAACCTATTCATCGCAAACCCCAATCGTTCATTTTGTGGCGAACATGTTTTTTCTCACGTCCAGGCTGACTCACTCATTGGAAATTGCCTCAAACCGCAAACAAAACATGCCGATCCTGCGAAAGCGGGAACTACACTTTCAAACAATTACTTTTTTTCCCGGTTGCCACGATTTTTTTCGTGAAACGCGCGCAGTTCTTCCTTGGTGACAAAGCCGTCTTTATCCGCATCAATGGCATCGAAATTTTTGGCGATGCGCGGCATCGAGGCGTTGGCTTCTTCGCGACTGATTTTGCCGTCTCCGTTCTTGTCGGCAGCCTTGAAGCGTTCGTGCATTTTGTGGGCACGTTCACCTTTGAGTGCATCGACAGGTGCGTCGGCATAGACGGTGGATGCGGCAAACAGGGTGGCGACGAGTGCAATTTTTAATGTGTTCATGTTTTACTCCATGGTTATTGAGAGGCGCTGATTCTGCTATTGCAAACATCGTCAGGTTAAGCTATAGAACAGTCCATGTGCGCATTGGTTGCCGCCGGTTGGTAACGGGGTGTAACGCGGCGCGTGACCATGCCGCTTTGCTCACATTTACTTACAACTGAGACTCGCCCTTATCACACGCTGGTTTCCGTTACCCATAACATGCGCCTATGACCCAAACCAGCCCCACCCGCCACCGCATTCTGGTTGTTGACGACGATCTGCGTCTTCGCGACCTGCTGAAGCGTTACCTGACAGAGCAGGGATTTGCCGTCGATACCGTTCCGGATGGCGTCGCCTTTGATCGCGCGCTGACCCGCAATCGCTATGATCTGGTGGTGCTCGATGTGATGCTGCCGAATGAGGACGGCTTCGCCATCTGCCGCCGACTGCGCGCCTCGGCAAGCGCTGAGGCGAATATTCCGATCATCATGCTGACTGCCAAGGGTGATGATGTGGATCGCATCGTCGGGCTCGACATCGGCGCGGATGATTACCTGGGGAAACCGTTCAACCCGCGCGAACTGGTGGCGCGGATCAACGCCGTGCTGCGCCGTCAGGCACCATTGCCGGTGCCGGGTGCGCCGGCGGCGGAAGACGAGATTGTCGAATTCGGGCCGTTCCAACTCAGCCTCGGCACCCGTGCATTGGTCAAGGACGGCACGCCCATGGCCATGACAACGGGCGAATTCGGTCTGCTGAAAGTGCTGGTGCAACACGCCCGCACCCCGCTTTCGCGCGACAAGCTCACTGAACTCGCGCGCGGTCGCGAACACGACAGTTTTGACCGTGCCATCGACGTGCAGGTATCAAGGTTGAGGAAACTGCTCGGCGAAGACCCGGCCAATCCGCGCTATATCCAGACGGTGTGGGGCCGCGGCTATGTGTTTGTGCCGGATGGCGCAAAACACAATTGACACACGGTTGATATTTTTCCGATTCTTGCCCCGGTGAAACTCCCGTCACTCACACCGAAATCATTGCTCGCGCGCACCGCGTTGGTCATTGTGTTTGCGCTGATCGCGAGTCAGATCGTGTCGGTGTTTCTGTTTCGTTACTATTCGCAATTTCCGCGCTTCCAATTGGTGGCCTCAGGCTACATCAGCCACCTGAAAACAATACGCGCCGCGCTCGACAGCATTCCCGCCGCGCAACACCGCGAATTTCTGGTCAAGCTGCGTGAAGAGCGTGGCATTCGCGTCATCCCCCCACAGCGCATCGGCGATGAACCGCTCGAGCCCGCGCCAAATACCCCCGCGATCCGCGCGGTGCGCGAGCGGCTGCGCGAACAGTTCGGGCCGGAAGCCGACATATTCGTTTTTCAGCGTCCGCAGCGCGCGCTGGCCGCGCAGGAGGGGCGCGCGCCGCCGCCGCCCGTATTCATCACCAAAATCCAGGTGGGATCGACGTTTTACGGTGTGGTGTTTCCGCAGAGCCGGATCATCGAGCAGGATTTTTCGATCGCATGGCTCGGCTGGGGCGTGTTTGGCGGCATTGTGGCGTTGGGAGGTGCGCTGTTTCTGGTGAGCCGCGTGAATCGGCCGTTGCAGGCGCTATCGACTGCCGCACGCGAAATCGGCGAGGGCCGTCATCCGCCGCCGGTCACTGAAATGGGCCCCGCCGAGGTCAAGTCGGTGGCGGTGGCATTCAACCAAATGCGCGAAAATCTCACGCGACTTGATCAGCAACGTGCCACCTTTCTGGCCGGCGTGTCGCATGACGTGCGAACACCACTTTCGCGGCTGCGGCTGGGACTCGAAATGCTGCCCGCCGACCCCGCCACGCGCGCCGATCTGGAACGCGATATTGAAGACATCAACGGTGTCATCGACCAGTTCATGGATTTCGCGCGCGATGAAAACCGCGAAAATCTGGAGAGTGTCGATCTCAATTTGCTGTTGCAGGCCGCCGCCGAGCGCGCAGAACGCGATCAACACGGCGGCGCAAAAATCACCCGCGATCTGGCCGCACACGCCACCATCCGAATGCGCCCACTCTCAATGAAACGCCTGATCGGCAATCTCATCGACAACGCCCGCAAACACGCCGGGCCGCAGATCACCTTGCGTACCGTGCGCGAGGGCAGTTACATCGTGTTGTCGGTAATGGACTGCGGCTCAGGAATTCCGCCGGAAGAGGTTGAACGATTGAAGCAGCCGTTCACGCGGATGGACGCATCGCGCAGCGGCCATTCGGGTGCCGGACTGGGGCTCGCGATTGTCGAGCGTATTGCGAAATCGCATGGCGGAAAATTTGA
>JANLQC010000191.1:0-1682 GCA_031367575.1 Betaproteobacteria bacterium
CAGCGAATACTGCTCGAAACTCCTGATCGCAAAATAGGCGATGACGGCACCCACCAGCGTGGCGAAACTGGACACGATGTTCCAGAACAGCGCGCGCGCCTTGCTGAATCCGGAATGCAGCAGCACCAGAAAATTGCCCAGTTCCTGCGGCAATTCATGCGCAACAATGGCGATCGCGGTGACGATGCCGAGCCGCGTATCGGCCATGAACGCCGCCGCAATCGCAAGACCATCGGTAAAATTATGAAAGCCATCGCCGATGATGATCATCCAGGCGCTGGCGGGTCGGCCATCGCCTTCGGCACGCGGGCGGTGGTGTGGGTGGTTTTGCGCAGCGGAATGGCCGCCGTCGCCCGCCGCACCCGCCAATCCCGACACCGCCGCCTCTGCCTGCCCGGCATGATCGTGATCGTGCCGCCACAGGACGAATTTTTCCAGCACAAAAAACGCGAGGATGCCGACCAGAATCCACGACGCCGCATCTTGCGAGTGGGCGGATTTTTCAAAGATGTGCGGCAGCAAATCCAGAAACACCACGCCCAGCAACGCGCCGACGGCATAGCTTACAAACAGCGGTATCAGCCGCGGCTGAATGCGCCATGCGACCAGCGCGGCCAGCAACACCGATACCACGCCACCCGCGAGGCTCGCGAGCATGATGTAGATGAGGGTCATGGAGGATCAGGAAATGGATTGCGGGCGGATGCAGCGGGGCATGAAAAAGCCGCTTGAAGATGACGACGCTAATGCATCATTTTATCATGCACGCGTTTTGGGACAGACGCAGATCGGTCATGCAATTGGCTCACTACTCCCGCCAAATGACCGCCGCCATGCGCCCGGTCTGCCCATCGCGCCGATAAGAAAAAAATTGATCGTCTGATGTGACGGTGCAAAAGCCCCCGCCATAAATTTTCTCTACGCCCGCCCGCGCAAGGCGCTGTCTGGCGAGGGCATAGATATCGGCAAGATATTTACCGTCACGTTGCGGGATAGCGGCAAACGCGCGCGTCGCATTTACATCGACATCGGCGCGACAAAACGCATCAACCACATCCTGCCCGACTTCAAATGCGCTCGGCCCTATCGCCGGCCCCAGCCACGCCATCAAATCGCGCGGCAACACCGGCATGGCCGCCACCGTGCGTTCGATCACGCCGGACGCCAGCCCGCGCCAGCCGGCATGTGCCGCCGCAATACAGGTACCCGCTTCGTCGCAAAACAGAATCGGCAGGCAATCCGCCACCAACACGGCGCAGGGGCGATTGATAAGGGCAGTTGCGACCGCGTCCGCCGTCGGCGGTGTGGCATCTTCCACATCGCGGTCAATCACCAACACATCGGTTCCATGCACCTGATTCAGCCACAATGGTTTCGCGGGCAGCTGCGCGCCGAGGCGACGCCGATTTTCCAGCACGGCCAGCGGATCATCCCCCACATGCATGCCCAAATTCAGGCTATCGAATTTACCCGCGCTGACGCCACCCTGCCGGGTGGTAAACAGTGCCTTCACTGCGCTCGGCTGCGGCCAATCGGGAATGATGAAATCGATTATGTCCGGCATCAGTCTTCTGCCCTCGGTCATTAGCCATTAGCCTTTGGTCTTTAGCCCAACGCCGCCGCGAAATCAATGAATTCGCGCATGTCATCGGGAATCGGCGCTTCAAACGTGCGTTCAATGC
>JANLQC010000255.1:0-3151 GCA_031367575.1 Betaproteobacteria bacterium
TGATAGAACACCACTTTTTTCGCGAGGCACTTGCCGAGCGCTTCGGTGAAAGGCGCGAACACTTTTTCGTAGACGGCAGGGTCTTCGACCGGCGTATAGGTGAAGACAATGGTGTTCGGGTTCTTGAGTTTCTTGGCATCCTTCGGCGTATCCGCGACCAAATCCCTGTTTTCATCGCAATACATGGTGTCGAGTTCGCCGCGATACTTGCATTCCTGCGCGATTGCGGTTGACGCGGCGAAGGTAACGAGATTCGCCGCGATCGCCACAAACAGCGAAATGGCAGTACCTGAAAAGCGGGGATTGGGTTTCATCGTGATCCTCTAGTGGCGTTGATCGATTTGCCCGGGAATTGTAGCAGTCGGCGCGGTTTCGGCGATAGCGGCGGCGGTGTTTGCCAATCGCCTCATTTGGATAATTGATGCCATGCCTCGCCAAATGCGCAGGTATCGTCCATTCCTGCGAAAATTAGTGCTTATGCCCCTCATACGCCGCATGGCGACTTGCATACGTTGCCCGGTCGTCGATTTCCCATTCGATAAAGTCACCATGAATTTCTCTCGCTTATCTGTCGGCCTGACCTTCGCACTATCCGTGACGATGTCGGCCATTGCCGCTGTTGCTAACGAGCCCACGACTCTCGTGCCTGCCGCCACCGCATCATCGCCGCCAAAGAACACCGATACCTACGATCCGACCCGACCCGGCGCAACGCCGATTGCACCGCCACCGGCGAGCGATGTGCTTTTGCCGCGCGCGCCGACATCCCCAACGGTTTCACCAACCCACAAGCGCATCGGCCCGGCACCAGTTCCATCGCGCACCAATTCCTTCCTTTGGGAAGTGAAATCGCCGACCGCCACCGTCTGGCTGTTCGGCACCATGCATGTCGGCAAGCAATCGTTCTACCCGTTGTCCGAGGCGGTTGAAAGTGCGTTTGATCAATCGGCCAAATTGGTGGTCGAAGCCGACATCGGCGGTTCGGTGCCGAGTGCCGAGATGGACTCACTGATCAGCTATTCGCCTCCGGACACGCTCGATAAACATATTCCCAAGCCGCTGTATGAGCGGCTCAAAACGCAACTTGCGCGTTTGAACATGCCGGAGGAGGCGGTCAAGCCGATGAAGCCTTTTGTCGTCGGCGGATTTTTGTCGATGATGGAATTTTCGCGCTTTGGCTACGACATGAATCTGGGTGTTGACGCCTATCTGCTGGAACGCGCCAAGGTCGCGGCCAAGCCGGTCGGTGAACTCGAATCAATGACGGCGCAATTGAAAATGATGAACAACATGCCGGCAAAATTACAGGAAGACTTTCTGGAAAATGCGATTACCGCACTCGAACTGGGTCGTGCCGCCGAACAAGTCACGGGCATGGTCAACGCGTGGCAAACCGGCGATGGCAAACTGATGGCAGAAGTCACGGCGGAGGTGAATCGCGGCATGAAATCGACCGCGCAACTCGATGACATCATGTTGCATGGCCGGCACGAGGCGATGCTGAAAAAAATCGAAGGCTACCTTGCGGCCAAGGCGGTGCATTTTGTGGCGGTGGGATCATTGCATCTGGTGGGGCCGCGCGGTCTGATCCAGATGCTGAAGTCCAGAGGATACGAGGTGACGCAAAAATGACCAGCACGTTGATGCGCTCCGGCGGGCGGATACTCGTCGATCAATTGAAAATTCACGGTGTCGAGCGCGCGTTTTGTGTGCCGGGAGAGAGTTATCTGCCGGTACTCGACGCGCTGTATGCCGATCGCGACGCCATTGAACTCATCACCTGCCGCCACGAGGGCGGTGCCGCCAACATGGCGGAGGCGCACGGCAAATTGACCGGCAAGCCGGGCATTTGTTTTGTCACCCGCGGACCGGGGGCGACCAACGCGTCGATCGGCGTGCATACCGCGTTTCAGGATTCGACGCCGATGATTCTGTTCATCGGCCAGGTCGGCGGCGATTTTGTCGAGCGCGAAGCATTTCAGGAAATCGACTACCGCCGCATGTTCGGGCAAATGGCCAAGTGGGTCGCCCAGATTGATCGCGCCGAGCGGGTGCCGGAATTTATTGCCCACGCGTATCAGGTTGCGACCAGCGGGCGGATGGGGCCGGTGGTACTGGCGCTGCCGGAGGACATGCTCGCGACGAAGGTGATCGTTGCCGATGCGCGGGCCTGGCAGCGCGTCGGTGCATCGCCCGGAGAACCAGCAATGATGCGGCTCTCGGCGATGTTACAGAGCGCGGAGCGGCCATTTGTGGTGGTCGGTGGATCCGGATGGGACGTAAAAACATGCGCGGATTTTCAGCACTTTATCGAGATGCAAAACATTCCCGTCGGCTGCGCGTTCCGCTTCCAGGATTTGTTTGACAACGCGCATCCGAATTACGCAGGTGATGTCGGCATCGGCATCAATCCCAAACTCGCGGCACGCATCAAGGCGGCCGATTTGGTGATTGCCCTCGGTCCGCGACTGGGTGAAATGACCACCGGCGGTTATACGCTGATCGAAGCGCCATTTTCGTCAAAGGCCGCGCAGACACTGGTGCATATCCACGCCGGGGCTGAGGAACTCGGGCGTGTTTATCAGGCGGATCTCATGATCAATTCGTCGATGCCGGAAATGGCGCGCGCGCTGGCGGCGCTGCCACGCTTAACGCCACTAACGCGCGCCGGTGTTGAGCAAAATGCCATCGACGCCAACGCCGACTATGGCGCGTGGCAGGCGCGAAAGGAAATTCCCGGCAAGGTGCAAATGTGGGACGTGATGCAGCATCTCGAGCGGGTGTTGCCGACTGACGCCATTCTGACCAATGGTGCCGGCAATTACGCCACGTGGCTGCATCGCTTCCATCGCTATCGCGGTTTCCGTACCCAGCTCGCACCCACTTCCGGGGCGATGGGTTACGCTGTACCGGCGGCGATTTCCGCCAAGGCGCACGACCGCAATCGCACCGTCATCGCCTTTGCCGGTGACGGCTGTTTTCTGATGACCGGGCAGGAACTCGCCACCGCCGTGCAATACCGGCTCAATGTCATTTTCATCGTCGTGAACAACGGCATGTACGGCACCATTCGCATGCATCAGGAGCGCGAATTTCCCGGCAATGTCTATGGCACCGATCTCACCAATCCCGATTTCGCCGCGTATGCGCG
>JANLQC010000182.1:0-3685 GCA_031367575.1 Betaproteobacteria bacterium
CGCGCCTTGATCGGTGGCTGCAAATATTTTTCGAGGCCGATCTCGTCAAGTGGCATCCGATCCTGACGAACCTGTTTTAGCACATGTTCAATTTCGCTCGCCGCATGCAACGGCGTCTGTAACAGCACCAGGCGCTTTGCCTTGTCGGGATTGTCGGGCACATGGCATCCATCGCACCCGGCGTCGCGCATTGACAGCGCAAGCTTGCGGTAGCTTGCATCGAGCCCGCGCACATGCGGGTTGGCCGCGTCATACAAACCTTGGAAAAGTGTTGGCGCGGGCTGCGTGCGGCCATTGGCATCGACCCACATCCAGTTGCCGTCGAACGTCGGCACATGGCGCCGGCTCGATTGCGCGACCGCCAATTGATCGGCGCGCCGGTAAAACGTGATTTGCGAAATTTTCATTTCCTTCGGGTCAACCCACAGGGTAATCGTGTTGGCATCCTCATAGTCGGTCCATTTCTTCGCGTCGTGCCAGAATGGATAGGGAAATTGGCCGTAATCCAGTTCGTTGCGAAAGCCGGCACCGGCGGTGATGCGCCATACCGTGTCACGGGCAACATAGTCGATTTTGTAGGTGCCGTCCCACATCCACAATGGCGCGTAAGTGCCGACAAACACGTCATTGCCGAATTGTGTCGCGCGGAAATCGCGAAGCGCCGCATTGATATCGCCGTTAGGCGGGCGACCCCACAAAATGAAACTCTTGAGGCTGGCGCGCAGCACCGATTCATCGCCGAACAACGCCGCGCGGCAGGACGTGAACGCGGCCTGATCGGCAACCGGCCGCACCGGGCATTTCTCCGACAATTCGCCCAACAATTTTGCCGCAAATGCGCTGATCTTCGCGCTGCCTTCCGGCGAAGGTGGCGGGGTTGGCGAGGGTAAATTGGCATCGGGTGCCGCGATCACCGCACCACAAAACAACGCCAGCACCAAACAGTAATTCAACATCCCTGGATTCATTGCAAAAGTAACGCCAAAAAAGGCAAAAGCGGGATTGCCTCTGCGCGGCAATTATATTGACAACCCGGCCGTCGGTGCGATGTCCACTGCATGTCACAACCGGCAACGGACGCTACTTCGCCACCGACGCCGAATGCAAGCCGATGACACCGATGACGATCAATCCCAGCGACACCATTTTCACGGTTGTCGCCGGCTCCTTGAAATAGAGAATGCCGATCGCCGCCGTGAGCGCCGTGCCAATGCCGGACCAGATTGCGTAGGCGACGCTGAGCTCGATGGTCTTGATTGCCACCGTATTGAGGGCAAACGCGCAAGCGTACAGCGCAAACATCAGAATGCTCGGCGTGATCTCGGTAAACCCCCGCGAGAGTTTCATGCAGGTGGTCCCGGCGACTTCGAACAGGATCGCGCCGCCGAGAAAGTACCACGCGGTATGCATCGATTATTTTGCGACCGGTGTTGAAGGCTTGGCGGCGGCGGGAACGGAAAGTGCGAGCGAGGCAACAAGTGTGGCGAAAAGCGAAGAAAGGGATAAACGCATTGAAGGCATGGTGTGCTCCGAATTGGCGGGTAACAGTGGGAGGCGCGAGACAGGACGACATTATCTTCGATTGCCGGCGATTCTGCGCGACGGGGGATTGAACCGGTTGCGATTCACCGAATTGTCGCGATCATCTCCACCCCTTTAACGGGGTCGACTGGAGGGATTTACGGTGGCAATAAATGATCTCCTCCCTTTTTAAAGGGAGGGTTGAGAGGGGATTTCGAGCGGCATGCCGCTCGCCCTCGAAACGGTGTCCCGATGCAGCGGGACACGCGGCCTGCAAGGCGGGAGGGATTTACGGTGGTAATAAATGATCTCCTCCCTTTTTAAAGGGAGGCCGGGAGGGATTTACGGTGGTGAAAAAATGGCACCACGAACAACGCATGCGACGGGGCTGCCCAACGACCGTTACCGCCCAGACTTTTTCCGGCGCCGCGAATCGGTTTCGTACTCCAGCCGCACGATCAGTTTTTCCGATTCGGTTTCGGCCGCGCGGTACAGCAACGGATAGACACCTTTCAAGTGAGTCCATTCGCGGTGCAGGAAATGGCTGCGCAGTTGCTCAAGCCCCGGCAAATCGTGTTGCGCGCGCAATTCCACAAGGTGGCCGTCGAGAATCTCGCGAATGCGCAGTTCGGCCGCCACTTCGAGCTGGTGCAGCGCGCGGATTTGCAGCGTATAGGGGCGAAGCCTTTCGCTGAGCGTCACTTCCTTCAATTGCATGACATCCTTCATCCGCGCGTTTTGGCGGATCTTGGTCATGCGCTGGAAGCAATCGGCTTCGACGGCCTGCGTTTCAATGGCCAACGCGGCGGTCGAATCCTTGATGCGGTTTTTTCGTCGGTTGGGAACAGTGGTCATGACAGATCAAGGCACTTGCAATGCAGTCAATTATCGCGCATTTTCCGGGTGGGTTAGATGCCAATTGATGGTGCCGTTGGCGCGCCGCAACGTAAAATGACCGCCATCACATCCGAGACTGTTGAGATTGATCAAAATGACCATTGATTCGCCGACCATGCCGACCATGCCCAGTCTGAATCCAAGTTCGCTCGCACTCACGCTCGAACACGGTATCGCGCACCTGCGCCTCAACCGGCCCGCCAAAGCGAACGCGATCGACCGCGAAATGTGGGGCGAATTGCGCGTCGCCTTTGAGTGGATCGACGCGACACCGGAGGCCCGCGTTGCCGTCATCAGCGGTGAAGGCGCACACTTCACGTCAGGCATTGATCTCGCGATGCTGGCAGGGGTGGCTGACGAAGTCGATGACGATTGTGAGGCGCGAAAACGCGAAAAATTGCGGCGCGTGATAGTTGATTTGCAGGATTCGCTGACGAGTCTGGAGCGATGCCGCAAACCGGTGATCGCTGCCATTCATGGTGCCTGCATCGGTGGCGGAATCGATTTGATTTGTTGCGCGGACATGCGCTATTGCGCGTCCGATGCGATTTTCTCGATCAAGGAAATCGATATGGGCATGACAGCCGACGTTGGCACGCTGCAACGCCTGCCGAAACTGGTTGGCGATGGCATCGCGCGCGAACTTGCCTATACCGGGCGGCAATTTTCAGCTGCGGAGGCCAGGGAAATCGGCCTTGTCAATCGCGTGTTTGAAACACCGGCCGCGCTACTGGACGGCGTGATGAAAATCGCTGCCGATATCGCCGCAAAATCCCCGCTGGCGATTCGCGGCACCAAGGAAATGTTGCTGTATGCACGCGATCACAGCGTCGCGGACGGCTTGAACTACATCGCCACCTGGAACGCCGCGATGCTGATGTCCACCGACATGCAAGAGGCGATGATGGCGTCGATGAAAAAGTCGAAACCCGCGTTTCGGGATTAGTTGATTTGTCGATTTGTGGCAATTCGTGTCATGGCGAAAGATGTCAAGAGTCTAGCATTGGTGCGCCGTGTGGGGCAAAAGCACCCGTCAAGCCGCGCCAGTGCTAGAGTGCTGACACTTTTTGACTACGTTAGATCGAACCGGATGCCGGTGCAATCATGACCACAATGCGACCCATCGAAACGGGGCGCTTGCGTCTTGAGCCGCAGATTGCCGCACACGCGGAGGAAATGTTCATCATCCTCAGTGACCCGGCGATTTACCAATACGAAAACGCGCCGCCGTCATCGCTAGATTGGCTGCGCACCCGCTATGAAAAAC
>JANLQC010000340.1:0-2216 GCA_031367575.1 Betaproteobacteria bacterium
CAGCCTTGACGTGTTGAAGCAGGCGGGTGTGACCATCGATGACGTGGAAGTGGTGGTGCCGCATCAGGCCAATTTGCGCATCCTCGAAGCGGTCGCCAAAAAGGTGGGCGCGCCGATGGAAAAAGTGTTTTTAACGATTCACAAGTACGGCAACATGAGCGCCGCCACGGCGCCGATCGCCTTGGTGGAAGCGCTCGAAGAAGGCCGCATCAAGCCGGGATGCCTGGTATTGATTCCCGCGTTCGGCGGTGGCCACACCATGTCTGCACATTTGATCCGCTGGGGTGCGCGCACCACGCCAATTGCCACCAGCGATATCGATTTGCCGCCTTGCGACAAGACCGCATTGCAAATTGTGCAAGGACTGATGGCGGAGAAAGAGCCGCACAATCGATCCGAGGCGGCGCTGATGAGTCCCAAGTTTATCGAGGCGATGTGACGCAGCCAGTGCACCGCTAGCGATCCTCGTACCAGTAGGCCCGCGTTTCGCGCCGCATGCGTTGCTTGTTGAATAACATCCAGAAGCCAATTCGCAGCGGCATTAACAGGAAGTGCCAGTCGCCGTGCTTGTCGAACTTGCGCGAGGACGTGACCGTGATCGCGCCGCAGGCGCGGGCAAAGCGCTGGCCCCGGCCGCGACCCAGTCGCTTCATAGCGGCCAGCCATCGCACATCCTCCGCGAACTCGTAGTCTTCGTCGTAGCCGCCGACGGCTTCAAAGTCCCGCCGGCGGCAAAACACCACGCCGGAATCCATATTCATCAGGTACACCATCGGTACGGCAACCATCCAGGTAAAGAAGATCCCCAACGACCACCGATCCGGCCGCACGCCGGTCGCCCCGACAACGACTTTTCCCCCGGCCAGCACCTCATCGATGGCATTGAATGTATTCGCGTGGATGCGCGAATCGGCGTCGACGAAACAGATGATTTCTCCCTGCGCGATGGCGGCACCGCCATTTCGCGCGGCGGCAATCAGGCGCTTTTGAACTTGCGCGACGCGGCACCCGCGTGCCCCGGCAATGGCGGCGGTCTCGTCCGTGGAGGCATTATTTGCAACAATTACCTCGATGGCGGTGCCGCCGCCGCGATACTGCGCGCGCGCCGCGTCAATGGTATCGAGCAACGCCGGCAGCCAGCAAGCTTCGTTGTACGCGGGGATGACCAGCGAAAAGCGCGGCAGGGTCACAGATGCAACGGCCCTTCCTCCATCGCCGACACCTGCTCGCGCAATTCCAGGATCCGATCCTGCCAGTAGCGCTGCGTGTTGAACCAGGGAAACGCCAGCGGAAATGCCGGGTCGTCCCAGCGCTGCGCCAGCCACGCCGAGTAGTGGATCAAGCGAAGCGTGCGCAATGCTTCCAGCAAATGCAATTGGCGGCGGTCAAAGTCGGCGAAATCCTCGTAACCTTCCAGCACGTCGCCCATCTGCCGGGTCATTTCCTCGCGCGTGCCGGACAGCAACATCCACAGGTCCTGCATCACCGGTCCGGTCCGGCAATCGTCGAAATCGACGAAGTGCGGGCCATCGTCGGTGTACAGCACGTTGCCAGCGTGGCAGTCACCGTGCAGCCGGATGTTGGCAACATCAGCGGCGCGCCGATAACACGCACGTACGCCCTCTAGCGCCTGCTCGGCCACGCTAGCCCACACCGCGCGTAGATCGGCCGGGATGAATTCGCTCTGCAGCAGCCAATCGCGCGGGATTTCGCCAAAGCTCTTGATGTCGAGCGCCGGCCGATGCGCGAATGGCCGGGTCGCACCGACGGCATGAATGCGGCCGAGAAAACGCCCCATCCATTCCAGCACGTCGGGGTTGTCGAGCTCCGGCGCGCGTCCACCGCGACGCGGACTCAAACTGAATCGATAACCGGAAAACTCGTGCAGCGTTTTTCCGGCAATTGCAAGCGGCGGCACCACCGGGATTTCGCGCTCGGCCAACTCCTGCGTGAACGCATGCTCTTCAAGAATCTGCGCGTCGCTCCAACGGTTCGGCCGATAGAATTTTGCGATGACCGGTGTCGCGTCCTCGATGCCGATTTGATAGACACGGTTTTCGTAACTGTTGAGTGCCAGCATGCGGCCATCGACCAGATAGCCGGCGCTTTCCACTGCGTCGAGAATGACATCAGGCGTGAGGCGATCATATGGTGTGGTGTTTTCTGACATGAGGCATTGTAACCGGGGAGGTTGGCGGCGGCGTGCGGCGTGTGAC
>JANLQC010000190.1:0-4003 GCA_031367575.1 Betaproteobacteria bacterium
CAAGGAAATCGAACTGAAAGACAAGTTCGAAAACATGGGCGCGCAGATGGTCAAGGAAGTCGCATCGAAAACATCCGATGTGGCCGGCGATGGCACCACCACCGCCACCGTGTTGGCTCAAGCAATCGTGGTCGAAGGCATGAAGTACGTGGCCGCCGGCATGAACCCGATGGACTTGAAGCGCGGTATCGACAAGGCTGTTATCGCCATCGTTGCTGAGCTGAAAAAAATCTCCAAGCCGACCACCACCAACAAGGAAATCGCCCAAGTCGGTTCGATCTCGGCCAACTCGGATGAGAATATCGGCAAGATTATTTCCGATGCAATGGAAAAAGTCGGCAAAGAAGGCGTCATCACCGTTGAAGACGGCAAGTCACTCGACAACGAACTCGAAGTCGTCGAAGGCATGCAGTTTGATCGCGGCTACCTGTCGCCGTATTTCATCAACAATCCGGACAAACAAGTCTCGCTGCTGGAAGATCCGTTCATCCTGTTGCACGACAAAAAAATCTCCAACATCCGTGACCTGTTGCCGGTACTGGAACAAGTTGCCAAAGCGGGGCGTCCGTTGCTGATCATCGCCGAAGATGTCGATGGCGAAGCGCTGGCCACGTTGGTCGTCAACAATCTGCGCGGCATCCTGAAGACCACCGCTGTCAAGGCGCCCGGCTTCGGTGACCGCCGCAAAGCCATGCTCGAAGACATCGCAATTCTCACTGGCGGTACCGTGATTGCTGAAGAGCTCGGTCTGAAGCTCGAGAACGTGGCCTTGAAAGATCTGGGCCGCGCCAAGAAAATTGAAGTCGGCAAGGAAAACACCACGATTATCGATGGTG
Source organism: Betaproteobacteria bacterium (assembly GCA_031367575.1). Classification (GTDB taxonomy): domain Bacteria; phylum Pseudomonadota; class Gammaproteobacteria; order Burkholderiales; family Usitatibacteraceae; genus UKL13-2. The sequence goes on from JANLQC010000190.1 coordinate 837, forward strand.
CCGGCGACGAAGAAGCGATCAAGGCGCGCGTTGCAACGGTTCGTAAACAAATCGATGACGCGACCAGCGACTACGACAAAGAAAAATTGCAAGAACGCGTCGCCAAGCTGGCGGGCGGTGTTGCCGTGATTCGCGTTGGTGCAGCGACCGAAGTCGAAATGAAAGAAAAGAAAGCCCGCGTGGAAGATGCGTTGCACGCGACCCGTGCGGCGGTTGAAGAAGGTATCGTGGCAGGTGGTGGCGTCGCATTTCTGCGCGCCCGCACCAATGCAGGCAAGATCAAAGGCGACAACGCCGAGCAGGATGCCGGTATCAAGATCATCATGCGCGCGTTAGAGGAGCCGCTGCGAATGATCGCGCAAAACGCTGGTGACGAGCCATCCGTGGTCGTCAACAAGGTCGTTGAAGGCAAAGGCAACTTTGGCTACAACGCCGCGACCGGTCTGTACGGCGATCTGGTTGAGCTGGGTGTTCTTGACCCCACCAAAGTGACGCGCTACGCATTGCAAAATGCCGCATCGGTTGCGTCGTTGATGTTGACGACGGATGCGATGGTTGCTGAAGCGCCGAAGGAAGAATCCGGCGGCGGCATGGGTGGTGGCGGTGGAATGGGTGGGATGGGCGGCATGGGCGGCATGGACATGTAATGACCGTCGCCTGAGGGCGCATCGCGGCGTTGCGATGGGTCTCGTGTACAAAGCGTACACGTCAACCCCATTTGGCAACTGCGGTGCCTTGCGCTGCATCCCTCATGCTTGGTCTTTGTACCCAATCGCATTAAACAAAAAGCCGGCGCAAGCCGGCTTTTTGTTTTACTCGCCCGATCTTCTTGTACTTTGGGAGAACTGCCCCAACGTAACCACCCTTGGCCCCTCGCCACGAAAATGCACGGGCCAGGATGAACTCTTGCGAATGGCGGCGGGTACCGCGGGTGCCAGCAATGTTTCAAGTTCGTCAAGGACGCCGGCGTCGCGCGCAATGCGGTATTTGACGCTGTGAATGCATTCGCGATCACGAAATTCGCAGAGGTTGTCGGTGGTGCCGCCGCAGGGGCCGTTGGCCAATCCTTTGGGGCAAGTTTCTGGGCAGACGTATTGGGTGGCGGCAAGCCGGCAGGTGCCGCAATTTTCGCAGCCGAAGAGCGGGCCTTTGATGGCGCGCTCGATTCCCGCGAGAATCCGATCTGGCGTGGTGTGACGCTGTCGTACCGGTTTGCAAAACAAACCCAGCAATCGCGATCCGGGGCCGTGTTCAAACCAGAAACGGTGGATGTGGCTCATCAACTGATAGCGGAGTTTATTCCGGCGCATGGGTGGCACTTCGACCGCGACGGGGGAGATGTTGGTTGTTGCATTGGCTATCAAGCCACCCGTCACGAACGCGGCTTTGCCCAGGCGCCATGCATGCGCCGGCGCGGGATCCGCACACCCGCCTTCGGGCAACGCCAGCGATTCCAGCCACGCACGTTGCCAGATGACTTCATCACCACATTGTTCTGACACCTTCACCACTTCGCGTTGCAGCGCCGTCAATTTTTCCGCCGCGTGAATACCGGTGATCTGCACCCCTGCGCAACCGATCAATTTGGCACCGATTATTTGCAACGCGGCCCGCCTGAGTGCGCGCGCGGAACCGCGATCCACCAGCGCTTTTTCTTCATGTTCGAGCATCGCCAGCAGCGAATCGGTGATGGTGACACCGGCCAATTGATTCTGGCGAATATAGCGCGCGCGCGGTGCCGTCAGCGGCATGATGTTCGCGACCAGCGGCAGGCCCATACCGCGAGCGTCCATCCACTCCAGCACTTCATGGTATTTCTGCATGTCCCAGCCAATTTGGGCAATCGCGAAGTCGGCCCCGGCGCGCGCCTTTTTGTTGAGCTTGAAGAATTGCGCCATTGCGTCTTCTTCGCGGTACTTGAACGGATTGACCGCCGTGGCGATCAGCAAATTGGGCACCACACGCCTCGCCGCATCGATGGCGGACACCGATTCCAGATAGCGCGCACGACCCTCGCGCGGTTCTTCCTTCAGCCGATCACCGCTGACGATGAGCACGTTCTCAAGTCCCTGCTCCTGAAGCCGTGCCAATACTTGCGCATAGTCGCCAATATCGCGGCCTTTGCCGGATAGATGCACGAGCGGCTGCTTTCCGCTTTGATCCGCCAGATGGGCGGCGGCGGCAATCGGATCGGGATCGCGATCCGAGACCACACGATCAGTGACCGCAAATCCAGCCAGCAGCGCATCCGCCCGAAGCGCGTTGGCGACTCCGCCCAGCTTATGCAATTCATCGCGCAGCACTTTGTCCACCGATGGAATAAATTCGATGGTCCAGAAAAAACGCTTCGCCGCCAATGCCGCGCGAATTTCGTTTACCACGGGCCGGTCATTTTCCAGCGGTAGCCGCCGCGCAATCTCGCGCGACGCGTTCATCCGCCGGCGCGCGCCTGCACCACGATGCGTTCCATGTCTTTGCCCGCGGCGCTGCCTTTGACAAAGCCTTTCAACGCCTCCTCGTAAAGGAGATCGAGTGCCTGTGATTTCAAATCCGCAAACAACGCCGAAGTCTGCATTTTGAATTCGCGCGGACGTGGAAGATCGACATCGATAATCGCTTTCACGCAAGTTGGTTTATACGAAAGCAGCACCAGCCGGTCAGCGAGAAAAATTGCTTCATCCACTTCAGAGGTCACAAACAGGGTGGTGGTGCGATGCGTTTCGAATAGTGCGAGCAGATACTCCTGCATCAAGCCGCGCGTCATGTGATCGAGCCCGCGAAACGGCTCATCCAGCAACAATAGTTTGGGTTGATTGATGATGCCGCGCGCCACTTCGGCACGGCGCTGCATCCCGCCCGATACCTGATCCGGATAGCGCGTTTCAAATCCCTTCAATCCGACTTTGGCGAGCAAATCGCGCGCCTGCGCCAAGGCGTCACGTGGCGCGGTGCCCGACTGGATTGGCCCGAACGCGACGTTGTTTTCCAACGACATCCACGGGAACAATGCGGTTTCCTGAAACACCACCAGCCGGTCGGCGGCAGGGCCGTCAACAACTTTGCCATCGATGGAAATCGCGCCCACGCTGGGCGACTCGTATCCCGCAATCAGTTTCACCAGCGTCGTTTTTCCACAGCCCGGGGGGCCGAGCAACACGGTCAATTTG
>JANLQC010000363.1:0-1884 GCA_031367575.1 Betaproteobacteria bacterium
GGCTCGTCCACACCCAGCACCGGCAAGGCTTGCGGATTTTCCACATCGGCCAGCGTGCAACCGATGGCGAGTTCGTCGATGCCGGAAATCAACACGATTTCGCCCGCTTCGGCCAAGTCCATCGGCACTTTATTCAGTCCCTGAAAACTTTGCACCTGATTGACTTTGGCGCGCTTTGGCGGCTTGTCGCGCGCGAGCAACATGACTTCCTGGCCCGGCTTGATCGAGCCGCGGCGAATGCGGCCAATGCCGATGCGCCCGACGTAGCTCGAATAATCGAGTGCGGAAATTTGCAATTGCAACGAGCCTTCGGTATCCACTTTCGGTTCCGGCACATGCTTCAACACGGTATCGAACAGCGCACGCATGTCGGTCTCGGGTTTTCTCCAATCGAGCGTCGCCCAACCGTTCAGTGCCGACGCGTACACAATCGGAAAATCGAGCTGGTCTTCGTTGGCGCCGAGCTTGTCCATCAATTCAAACGTGTGGTTGATGACCCAATCCGGACGCGCGCCTTCGCGGTCGATCTTGTTCACCACCACGATCGGGCGCAAGCCCAGCGCCAACGCTTTCTTGGTCACAAAACGCGTCTGCGGCATCGGCCCTTCGACCGCATCGACCAGCAACAACACGCTATCGACCATCGACAACACGCGCTCGACTTCGCCGCCGAAGTCGGCGTGGCCGGGGGTATCGACGATATTGATATGTACGCCCTGATAATCGACCGCCGTGTTCTTGGCGAGAATGGTGATGCCGCGCTCTTTTTCCAAGTCATTGGAATCCATCACCCGTTCCGCAATGTGCTGATGCGCGGCAAACGTGCCGGCCTGTTGCAGGAGTTTATCGACGAGGGTGGTTTTACCGTGGTCAACGTGGGCGATGATGGCAATGTTGCGTAAGGCGCGGGACATGAAAAACTTTCGGGAAAAATTATTTGCGCCGGTGAAAGGCGGAAATGTTGCGGGTTAGATGTGATGGAAAATGTGGTGGAAAATGCGGCGAATCGGATAACCATAAAGTATACCACGCTGCATTGCACAATATCCAGAAAAATCCCGATTTTTCATGGGTTTAGCCACGCCACTGGCGCAATTTTCCGGCGAGTCGCGATTGCCCCGCAGGCACTAAACTGTAGGCTGGCCCAAAATTCAGGAATCCCCATGATCGTCGAACGCATCTGGACCGCGAACTCCTATCGCAATTTCAATTACCTTATCGCCTGCCCGGAGACCGGCGAAGCACTGGCGATCGATCCGCTGGATCATGTCAAGACGCTCGCGGCGGCTAAAAAAAACGGCTGGCAGATTACGCAAATTTTGAATACGCATGAGCATCACGATCACACCGGCGGCAATGATGCGGTGGTGGCGGCGACGGGTGCCAAGGTGATCGCGCACTACAAGGCCGGTGGCAGCATTCCGGGCATGGATCGTGGCGTGAAAGCGGGCGACGTGATCAAGGTTGGCAACACGGTCGAACTCGAGTGCATGGATACGCCGGGGCATACGATGTGTCACATTTGCCTCAGATCGCACACCGAGCAGCCCGCACTTTTTTCGGGCGATACGCTGTTCAACGCAGGCGCGGGAAACGTGCATAACGGTGGTGATGTCGGCGAACTGTATTCGACGTTTGCAGAGCAATTGGCGACACTGCCGGACAACACGCTGGTGTATCCAGGTCACGATTACATCGAGAACAACTTGAAATTTACGCTTTCGCGCGAGCCGGACAATGCAGCGGCAGCGGCGCTATTGCCGAAGGTTGTGAATCACGATCCGGCGAATTCGATCATGACCACGTTGGCCGACGAGAAAAAATTCAACCCGTTCTTTCGCCTGACTAACCCGAGCGTGATTGCCAAGTTACGCGAAAAGTTTC
>JANLQC010000372.1:0-2196 GCA_031367575.1 Betaproteobacteria bacterium
GTGCCGGAGCGAAGGCACGAGGCAACGTGTTGCGGGACGGTGGCTGAAGTAAATCGCGGCATGAGATTAACCAGATTGAATCACGTTTGTGCAAGCTTACGCATGTCTGGGCAAGTTTGGATGGGTTTAGTCAAGTGGCAAGCAAATTGTGTCTATTGCATCGAGCGCCGCATGGTCAGGATGCGCCGTCAAGGTTACTGGAATTTATGCTTGACGCTAACATCTTCCTTGGGCTTGATCTCAATATTTTGCACAAACGGTGTGAACGAAGTATTTCTCACTTCGATGCGATATTTCCCGGGTGGCAATTTTTGCTGCTTCAATGGCGGTGACACGCCAATTGATTTGCCGTTGACGAACACGTCTCCCCAAGGCTGGATGCTCAGGTTGAGACGGCCTTCGAGAAGAGCCAGTTTGGCGGCCTCGGCTTTGGCAGGATCCGCTTTGCCGGATTCCGCTTTGTTGCTGGTGGTTTTCGGTTCGGTGACAATTGCGCCGCCGCTGTTCGCCGTTGCGGTGGGAGCAACAACGACCGGCAATGCCGCCGTTGCAGGTGGCGTGGATGCATCGATCGTTTTTGCGGTATCGACTGGCGCGACCGTCGCCGGCTCGGATTTTGCCGGCTGCGGCAGAGATGGCGGCGGCACCTGCGCGCTGCTGGTCGGCGTGTCGGTGGCGGGCGACAGGGGCTTCTCGGCGGGTTTTTTCAGCGCCAACGTCAACGCCAGTGCGACCACGATGAAGGCAAGCGCGCCGCCGGCCATCATCAACTTGCGTCTATCCTGCAAAAACGGAATTGACTCGCCATCGACGAGCGCTTTCACCGCGTAGGTGCCGGTGCTGACGCCGGTTTGGCGATGCGCGCGCGCATTGGGGCTGGTCGCGGTCGCGCGGTCAACGGTGCCGGCCTTCGCCTGTTTGAACGCGGCGGCCGATTCGCCGACGATATAGATTTCGTGTTCGCGGACATGTTTGTCGGTGCGCGAACCTTCGTATTTGAAAAGTTTGGCGTATTCGTCGGAAATCACCGAGACCACATCGAAAAACGACCGCGACACGACAATCTGGCCCGGACGCGCAAAGCTCATGATGCGCTGGGCGACATTGATGCCGTCGCCGACAATATTTGGGTGGCCGTTGATATCGCGAACCAGTTTTACCGGCCCCAGATTGATACCGATACGCAGCGGCAACGCGCCTTCCACCTCGAGGATGGCTTCGTCATTTTCAGCGGGGGACGAGATTGGTTTTTCGCCCGACGGGTCGGCTGAATCGGCCGCATTTGCCGCATTTGCCGCATCGGCGGCCCCGGCAATGGCGCGATCAACCATGTCGCGCAAATTCATGCCGACGAACAGCGCGTCTTCCGGATCGCCGAGAAAGCTCAATGCGGCACCGTCGCCGGTGTCGAGGATCAGCCGTTGTTCGGTTGGTATGTCGGCGAGGGACTCGGACAGCAACGCGGTGAATCGATCTTTGACAATGATTTGTTCAGAGACTGATTTTTTTGAATAGCCGACGATATCGACAAAGACGACGCTGCCGATAAAAGTTCGATTCCCCTGATCAAGCATGGTGCTCACGATGGATTTTGGCCAATTCTCTTGCTTGTATTAGGCGTTAGTGTAGGCGTTGTTTAGGCGTTGCGGGAAGTGTGCGGCGGATGTTATTGAAAACTTTCCATATATTACCGAAAACTGGACGGAAATCCGAACATATTGCGGCGTTTTTGCCGCACATCAAGTCATTCAAAAACAGGCTGTCTGGTCGGGGTCAATTTTGAACGGGCGCGGGCTGGCAATCCAGCAATCGTCCACTGTTGCCCGCGCTGTCCGGCCCCATCAGGTAGAGAAAACTGTTTGTCAGCGACGCGACCGGCGGCAATGCCCCCGCCAATTCACCGGGATGGCTCTGCGCGCGCATCGGGCTCGCCACCGGCCCCGGGTGGCAGAGATTGAAACGCGGGCAAGGTGCGGATTCATCGGCAAGGATTGCGGTCAGTGCGGACAACGCGCTTTTCACCACCGCGAACGGCCCCCAGTACGCCTTCGGTAAAAGCGCGTGGCTTTCAGTGAGGAAGACCACCGATGCGTTGTCGGCGCGTTTCAAGAGGGGCAGGCAGGCTTTGGTGAGCGCGGCCGGCACCGCGAGGTTTACCTTGGCATGTTGAATCCACATATCCAGATCGCTGAGCGC
>JANLQC010000387.1:0-3301 GCA_031367575.1 Betaproteobacteria bacterium
ATCCAGAACAGCGCCATGGTGCAGGCAACCGCGACCACCAGTTGCGCGATGGCGAACAGCGAAATCACCAGATCAATGCTGTCGCGATCATTGGTGATGACGGCAATGTTCCAGATAAAGGCCGTGCGCATGATCCAGACCGATACCGCGATCAACATGGTGCCGGCCAGAAACATCGCCGCGGTGCGGGCAGTCGGCGGCGGCGAGCGAAGCAGCCGGAACGCGCCGTAAACAAACACCCCCACCGCAATCACGGTCGGCGCGCAAAGATTGATCAGCGTTCGCGGCACCTCGAATGAATTTCCATATATCAGCAACGCAATCACGGCGGCAAGTACACCGTATGACCAGCGCCGATCAAGCCGCGCGTCGGTATTTGCAAGCACGCCTTCAACGGCGATGATCGGTGCCCACGCGATCAAGCTGTTGCCGAGGGTAAAGGCGAGCGCCGGCGGCAACACGCGCTGCATGGTGATAACAAGACCGACCGCGTAGATCAGCAGGCCCCAACCCCAAAGCCGCAACGACGGCATCTGGCGCTCCCCGCGCGCCACCGCCAAACAGAGCGCACCGAGCAACAGGTGCATGGCGAGCAACGCGAGAACCACAGTTTGGACGCGGCTCATGTGCGACGCGGTGTTGCCGGCGAACTGGTTGGCGGGGCGTACAAGCGATTGGCAATCATGGAATTGGCGCGAAAATCAGGGCGGGGATGCGACGAAAATGCGTCGCGAACTTACTTCTCTGCAAGCATTTTATCCAGCGTCTGGCGCGTTTGTTCCAACGCGGCCAGCCGCTCGCCGTCCTTGTGCGTGAACGCGGCAGCGAGTTTCTCGCCTTGCAGATTTTCTGCGTTGACCACCGCAATCTTGAACACCAGATTGTCCTTGCCCCAGATCTCGGCTGCATTCCATTTGCCGTGCCCGGTGTAGGGCAATCGCAGGGCTTTGGTCGCGCCTGGCATCAGCGGCTCGTCGGCGAGCTTGTATTTGATGTCATCACTGAACAACTCTTTGCCGCCGGCCGGTTCGCTGACCGTGCCGCGCAGGTAAAGGGTGGTGAGACCGGTGTCGGTGCCGTTCTTGATCCTGAAATCCATGACGCTCATTTTCTCCGGCCCGACACTGTTGAAGCGCAGCGTCGGTTCGAGCACCGCAATCGGCGTCAGCGCGGCGCTGGTAGAGGCTTTCTCTTCGCGCAATTTTTTCAGTTTCGCCAGCTCGATATCCACTTTCGCGCCCTGCCTCGCCACTTCCTCCTGTTTGCGTTTCTGTCCGGCGGCGATGACATCGCGCCCGCTTTTGCCATTGACCAGTGGCATCAGTTGATCGGCTAACTGCTCCGGGCTGCGCGTGGAAATTTTACGCAGCGCGCCAACGATACCTTCTTCATAGCCGATGCTGACGTCGGTGATGGCCAACAGCCGCAACGCATCGTCGAGGCGCGCGATTTCTTCCGGCTTGGCGGATTTTTTCATCTCGGCCAAACTCGCTTCAAAGTTTTTTTCGCTCGTGCCATCGAGCTTGCGGTCGAGACCCGATGTGCAGGCCGCCAGCATCAACACGAGGGTCGCAACGGCCAAGCCAAGAATTCGTTTCATGGACACTCCCCTCCAATTCCACCGATTGCTTTTTTTCGGACGCTTGATGCCGGTTCTTTTGCCCGACCGGCAAACTATATCACCGCGCAATTCGCAACGATCAAAGTCTTACTACGCATGACAATCCACTTTAGTACCCCAGCACGGGTGCGGCGTTTGGAGTCATTTCGCCTCAAACACCGCACCCGTGCTGGTGTTTTACCATTTTTCGCTATCAGACTTTCTCACCATTCACAATCCGCGTCAGCAATTCCTTGGTGACGGTTCCGGTTTTCCGGTACGCGATCTTGCCGGCCGGATCATAAACAATGGTCGTCGGCAGGCCTTTCATTTTGCCGAACGCTTTTTCGCTCGCCTCGGTGCCGAGCACCAGCGGGTACGTGTGCCCCACTTTGCGCGCAAACGCCAACACCTGTTTCTCGCTGTCCCAATCGAGAGCCACACCCAATACCCGCGTTTTTTCGCCCTGCTGTTTGGCGAACACGGCGATGTCGGGAATTTCCTTGACGCAAGGCGCGCACCAGGTTGCCCAGAAATTCACCACCACCCATTTGCCTTTGAGGTCAGTCAGGCGTTGCGGCGCGCCGCAGGTATCCTTAAGTTAAAACGCCTGCGCGGCCAATGACCCGGCGCAAATCAGGCATAGAGCAAATTTCAGGACAACGCGGTAAAGTGTCGAAGTACGCACAGTCATATCGATCCAGCCACTAAAAAAAGCATCATAGCACTCCCGTTTTCGCCCGCAGATGTCGTTGGGGTGGCGTTAATCGAATTGCCTTCGCCGTTACAAAAATACGCTACAGAATCAGGGGAACCCATGGTGCTCAGTCTTTCCGTCCCGACCTCGTACCGCAGCCTGCCCAAGGAAATCGAGACCAACCCAAAGAAGGCGCGGGAATGGGTGGAATCGTTGCCGCTCACCAAGATGGTGGAGTCCACGCGCGCGATCACGGTCAACATCGAGGCACTGAATCACGCCAAGCTGGTGGCTGAAGACCGCGTCGCACTGGCCGAAATCTATCGGCCGGTGGTGGCGGTGTTGTTGGACGAGCTCGAATCCGTGTACGCGTACAGCAGCCTGCCGCTGCCGCCCAGACAAAAAGAGGCGTTCGATCTGGCCACCCAATTGCTTGTCCAATGCGGCTATGCCTACAAAATGATGCTGCTGGAAAAATCCGGCAAATCGATGTTTTTCAACGCGCGCAAAAATCTGCCGCTGCCGATGTTCCGGGCGATGCACTATCTGCGCGAATTGATGATGCAATGCTACAAGACCTATCACCCGGTTCCGGCCGGCGTGTGGCAGGAAATGCATTCGCTATACCAGTATGCGCAAGAACAAGGCATGCTCGCCGAAGTCGCTGACGCGGAAACTTCGTTGAGCTTGATGGATGTTTACACCGAAGTCCTGATGGCCTCGCTTGCGGATCCGTATCGGTTGATGCATCAGGAAGTTGATCGCGTGCTTGAGATTCTCAAGCAGAATCGCGGACTGGTCGATATGCGCACCGACACCGAAGGGTTGAATCCGCAGCGGCTGTTCGTGGTCGCACTCGACAGCGATCAGGCACCGAAGGTATTGATTCAGGGCGGGCGACCCCCGGCGGGACAAGTGCTGCGGCTGGTTCATCCGGGTCGCCTGGTGGAAAAGATCCAGCAGCGCGTTCGCGCCCAATCGGGGCCGGGTGCGGCCGCCGCGAA
>JANLQC010000414.1:0-15541 GCA_031367575.1 Betaproteobacteria bacterium
CGATCAAGCGCCAGCCCAACGCGCCGCCACGCACGGTCAAACGGCTCATTGACTTTGAGCGCGCCACCCTTCACCTTGTCATACGATGCGCGCGACACATTGGCCGCCGCGCCGGTCGCGCCCGCAACAGCGGTCGCTTTGTCGGGTGCACCACTGAATCCAAACTTCACCATCAGACGCGCAAGCATTTCCGCTTCCAATTCCTTGTCGGCCGGTTTCGGCTGCCAGGCGGTGCCGCTCTTCTCGGCGTTGGTATAGATTTCTTCGACGCCGCGATGGCTGATATAGATATCCGTGGTACCCGCCTCAGCACCGGGTTCAATACGGGTACGGAATTTGTCGCGGGTGCCGGTATCGTACAGGCCGTCGATCAGGCGCCCGATGGTGCGGCGCACGAGGTCTTCGGGAATCTTTGAGCGATTCTCGGCCCAATCGGTTTCCATGATTCCCGTTTCCGGCGTATCGCGCTTAAGTACAAAACCACTTTCGGCCCAGAATTCTTTGGTCGTCGACCAGACTTGCGCGGGGGTCGCTTTAACGACCAGCCATCGTTGTTCACCGGCGCGTTCAATGCGTGCATTCTCCACTTTGGGCAGCACCGCACTGCCGCTGACCGGCACACTTCCACGTTCGCGGTTGTAGGTGGATAGCGTGGTTGCCCGCGAGTCGGGGATCACGAATCGATCATCGGCGATCGGCGAAGTGAGATCGGGTGGCACTTCCAGAGAAGGTATCTTGCCGCCCTGCGAACGGTAGTCGGTGCCTTTGGTTGAAGTAAAGCCGCACCCGGCGATTAGCAGGCAGAGCATGGTGGCAAAAAGTGAATTTCGAGACATCATTTAGGCGGCTTTCTTTGCGGGTTCTGCGGGTGTGGCGGGTTCGGCTTGTTTATTGCTCGCCAAAATGCCGGCGCTGCTCATGGCGTCCAATAACGTGCCATGGAATTTTTCATTGAAGGCTGTTAACGGGAGGCGGATGCCGCTGTCGATCAGGCCCATTTTAAAGAGTGCCCATTTCACCGGAATCGGATTTGACTCCAGAAATAAATGGTTGTGCAACCCGAGCAATCGATTGTTGATTTCAATGGCGCGCGCATTCTCGCCCTTCAGCGCGGCGACGCACATTTCGTGCATCAGACGCGGTGCAACGTTGGCGGTAACTGAAATCGTCCCCTGCGCACCGAGCAACATCAACGCCAATGTGGAGACATCTTCACCGCTATAGACGGCAAAATTCTTCGGCGCGCGCTTTAGCAATTCGGTGCCGCGCGCCATGTTTGCGGTCGCATCCTTGATGCCGGCGATGTTGGAAATTTCCGCAAGGCGGATGGTGGTATCAGCCGACAAATCCGCCACCGTGCGACCGGGAACGTTGTATAAAATCACCGGTATATCGACGGCTTCGGCAATTGCGCGGAAATGCCGGTACAAGCCTTCCTGCGTGGGCTTGTTGTAATACGGCACCACCGACAACGCATAATCCGCACCGGCACGTTTGGCAAATTCAGTCAGGTGTATCGCTTCCCTGGTGGAGTTTCCACCGGTTCCAGCGATAACGGGAATTCGTTTTCCCGCAAACTCGACCGCCGCCTTGATGAGTGACTCGTGTTCGGTAAAATCGACGGTCGGCGATTCGCCGGTCGTGCCGACGATGACGATCCCGTCGGTGCCTTCATTAACGTGCCAATCTATGAGGTGCTTCAAACGCGCAAAATCCAGCGCGCCATCGGGCAACATCGGGGTGACAATCGCCACCAGGCTTCCGGTCAACATGGGGATATCAGGCAAGAAATGATGCGAAAAGGGTAATTGATCATTTTAGCATCTAACGATGGGCTGCCCTAATGCGGCAAATGTCGCGCGAACCGGCTATGGTGCGTCGCGCCGCGCGGCGATACGCTGAACCATTGCCGGTTTTGGCATATTGATAAAGGTGTCTTCATAGGCGACCACCCGCAAATGTGGGCGAACCACGTCAAGCAATTCTCCCGGTCGCAGCAAAAACTCCGGCCGCGATGGCCTGCCAAATTTTTCGTTGCCCGCTGCAAAAGTTTCATAGATCAACCAGCCATCCGGTGCCACCGCATCCACCAGCGTATCAAGCAACGGGCGATGCAGGTAATTGGTGACAATCACTGCCGCGAATCGTTGCCCGACATACGGCCAGGCATCCGCTTCGAGGTCCGCTAGTTTGGTCACAACACGCGCAGAAAGTTCCGGCGGCGGTTCACGATCAACCGCATCCACCCAATGGCCACGTGCGGCAAACCATTCTGCATGACGGCCCGCGCCGCACGCCACATCGAGAATGCGTCCGCCGACCGGCACCTCGGTGCCGAACCGCATCACCCAGCCGGATGGTGCGAGGTTTTGATGAGCCAACGATGGCAGATCGCTCGATTGCATGCGCGAATGATACCGAACGCATCTGCGATAATAAAAAAATGAACGCGCGCGGCAATATTCTGGATATTCGGCAGCCATGGTGAATTTGTCCCGGCACGACTGCGAACTACTCGACCGTGCCGACCCGCTGGCATTCGCGCGCGCGCGATTCGCAATGCCGGACAACGTGGTTTATCTGGACGGAAATTCACTCGGCCCGTTGCCGGTCGCAACGATTGCCCGCCTCAATGCGGCTGTTCAGAATGAATGGGGGGTGGGCCTCATTCGCTCCTGGAACAACGCCCAATGGGTGACGCTCCCGCAACGTGTTGGCGCATTGATCGCCGCCTTGCTTGGCGCGGATGCCGATGAAGTTGTCGCCGCCGACTCAACCTCAGTCAATTTATTCAAGCTGCTTGCCGGTGCGTTGACTTTGGCCGCACGCGCCAACTCCCCGCGCCGCGTGATTTTGTCCGAGCGGAAAAATTTTCCAACGGATCTCTACATTGCACAAGGCATCAACGAATCCATGGGCGGCGCATACGAACTTCGCCTGGTCGACGGCAATGTCGAATCCGCCTTTGACAAAGACGTGGCAATCGCCATCATCACCCATGTCGATTACTGCACCGGGCGCATGCACGACATGACGCGCATGAACGCGGCAGCCCGACGTACCGGTACCCGCATACTTTGGGATTTGAGCCATAGCGCCGGTGCCGTGCCGGTGGCGCTAAAAAAGAGCGGTGCCGAGTTGGCGGTCGGATGCGGTTACAAGTACCTCAACGGCGGGCCCGGTGCGCCCGCATATTTGTATGTGAGCAACCAGCTACAGGCGGATTTTCCAACGCCGTTGTCCGGCTGGTTCGGTCATTCTGCGCCCTTCGATTTCAGCGCGGATTACACCCCCGCCGCCGGTATCAGGCGCTTCCAGTGCGGCACGCCTGCGGTGCTTTCCATGATCGCGCTGGAATGCGGGCTGGCCACTTTCGCGGGCGTGGCGATGGGTGAAGTGCGCGCAAAATCGCTCGCGCTATCGGATTTATTTTGGAAACTGATGGAAAGCCATTGCGGTCAATTCGGATTTACCCCTGTGTCACCACGCGATCATGCGCGGCGCGGCAGCCAGCTCTCATTTGCGCACGAGCACGCCTATGCGATCATGCAGGCCATTATTGATCGTGGTGTCATCGGCGACTTTCGCCAACCCAATTTGCTGCGCTTTGGTTTCACGCCGCTGTATTTGCGATTCACCGATATTTGGGATGCGGTCATGATGATCCGCGAAGTGATGCAAAGTGGCGCATGGAAAGCGGATCGCTATCGGCAGCGCAATAAGGTCACCTGAGGAATATTCATGTCAACACTCGCGCCGATCAAAATCGATTTCGATCATCCAAAGATTGACAAATCCCGTTCGCGGATGACGACCGGACAGGCGTGGGCAAAAGCGTCCGTCGAGCCCACGCAAGCGCAACGCGCGGCGCTGAAAGTGCGGATCAAGCAACTATTGAAAGCGCAGGACGCGGTATTGGTCGCGCACTATTATGTTCATCCAGACTTGCAGGATCTGGCGGAAGAAACCGGCGGTTGTGTGTCGGATTCGCTGGAAATGGCGCGCTTCGGACACAATCACCCCGCCAAAACCATCGTCGTGTGCGGCGTACGATTCATGGGCGAAACGGCAAAAATACTCAATCCGGAAAAGCGCGTGATCATGCCCGAATTGGAAGCGGAGTGTTCGCTTGATCTCGGCTGCCCGCCGGATGAGTTCACCGCCTATTGCGATGCGAATCCTGACCGAACCGTGGTGGTGTACGCCAACACCAGCGCGGCAGTCAAGGCGCGCGCCGATTGGATGGTGACGTCGTCGATCGGCCTGAAAATTGTTGCGCATTTGCACGCGCGCGGCGAGAAAATTCTCTGGGCACCGGATCGTCATCTGGGTGCCTACATTCAACGCGAAACCGGTGCCGACATGCTGCTGTGGCAAGGGTCCTGCATTGTTCACGACGAATTCAAGGCGTTCGAGTTGGAGGAATTGAAAAAAAAACATCCGCTTGCCAAGGTGCTGGTTCACCCGGAATCCCCGGAGGCCGTGGTGAAACTGGCCGACGTGGTTGGCTCGACCACGCAAATCATACGTGCGGCGCAAACGCTCGACGCGCGCGAATTCATTGTCGCCACCGACAAGGGAATCTTTCACAAAATGCAGGCGGCGGCACCGGGGAAAATTTTTATCGAAGCGCCGACGGCGGGAAATTCCGCAACCTGCAAAAGCTGCGCGCACTGCCCGTG
This sequence comes from Betaproteobacteria bacterium, assembly GCA_031367575.1. Classification (GTDB taxonomy): domain Bacteria; phylum Pseudomonadota; class Gammaproteobacteria; order Burkholderiales; family Usitatibacteraceae; genus UKL13-2. The sequence goes on from JANLQC010000414.1 coordinate 4,683, forward strand.
GATGGCGATGAACGGGCTCGTCAATCTGGCCGAGGCGTTGGAGCGTGGCACCAGTGAAATCAAGATTGAAGCCGACCTCGCCACCCGCGCCCGCAGATCCATCCAGCGCATGCTCGATTTCGCATCGGGGATCAATCTTGCGAATGCGCCAATCAGAAACTCGCCCGGCAACCCAAACAATCAAGGAATTGGCCCCGCCTGAACGTATTCAGACAACGTGAATTCGTTTGTGTCCGTCTGCATCTTTTGCCCGTGCCGGAGCGAGTCTGGCGCGTAATTGACAAGAGTTAACACTCGGGGACGCAATGATTGTGACTTCTCTCACAGCTTGAATGCACGGTAGTTGCGGTACACTTCGGGTAGGAATTCGCGGCGGGATGTTGACCAAATGCACGGCAACAGCCGGGGCAAATGTAAGGCAAAAAAACTTAGCACCAAGCGACGCATCCCGAAGCACTTCAGAAAAGCGGAAATACGCTCAGTCGATCATGGCCAATAGTGCACCCAACATGCAGTCGGACAATCCTCTGAAAGGCGAAATCGACCCGGCCATTCTGGCGGAGTTGACGCGCGCGCTCCTGCCATATCTGGGGCCGTACTCGATCACCACCGTCAAGCGCGCGAGCCGCGCCACCAATGATGTAAGCGAAGCGGTGCGGATGGTTGCCCAGCATATTGAAGATGCCGCCAAGCGTGAAATGTTTTTGAAAAATGCCCGGCGCATCATCAATGCCATTCGTCCCACTCACCCTTCGGCGTCCGTAGCCGACGCCAAACCCGTCGCCGCCGGCCAGCAAAACACGGGAGGACGGCCGGCCACACCGATCACGCCGGATCTCATGCATCGAGGCGAGGCGGCACTGGCACCCATTATTGGACCGCTCGCGAATGTGCTGGTCACACGCTATGCGAAGGCGGCCGACAATTCGCGGGATTTCTTTGAACGCCTGGCGGGCCACTTGCGCACGCCTGAAGAACGCGATTCTTTTTTTCTGCATATCCGCAACAGTGGCGGCTAGTGTCGTGCTTCGCAAAAAATAGCCGCATCCAAGAATATTAGTCACTGCGCAAGGGAGTTTTCGGTATGGGTTTGCGACTCAAGTTCAACCTGATTCTGCTGGCTGTTTTCGTGGCCGGCTTTGCGACCATCGGCATCGTTGCGCTCCGTTACCTTGAAAATCAGGCGATTGAAGACGCGCAACGCGCCGCACTGGTGGTGCTGGATGCGGCGGGGTTCGCCAACCTCGATCCGCGCATTGCATCGGGTATTGGCTCCCGTCTGGTCGATATGAAAATCCGCGAATTTGCGCCGGGCGCGAATTTGAACGGCATCGAGGCACAGGTTGCGCAGAAAATCAAGAACACCAACGCCGGCCAAATCGCCGATGTGATCACCTCACCGACCGGCGGCAAACGGTTGGCGGTGGCGCGCACCATTCGTTCACCGGAATCGAGTGATTTGAAAATCAGGTTGGCGGACGTCGATTTGACCCCGGTGCTGGCAACCGCAAACATCGCACTGACAACCCTGATGAGCTCAATTGGCGCCGTGTTTCTCGCCGTGTTTGTGGTGCTTAATCTGATGCTCGACCGGATGATCGTGCGACCGGTGGCTGAAATGGCACGGCAAGCCGACGCGGTGTCGATCGGCAATTTCTCGATTGCCGAATTTGCGCCAAAGATGAAGGATGAAATCGGCGTACTCGGCATTGCGTTCAATCGCATGCGGCGCAGTACGGAAGAGGCGATTAAGCTATTGAAGGGCGGTAATTTCTAGCCTTTGGACATGGCAAGGCTTCATGAGTTGTACATGCCGCTGGCCTGATAGCGCCTGTTGACATGTCTCAGGCCAACCAGTATTGCCGCACTCGCCGGTAGCGCCAGCAGCAAGCCAAAGAAGCCGAACAATTGCCCGAAGGCGAGCAGGGCAAAAATAACCGCCACCGGATGCAAGCCGATGCGGTCACCGACCAGCCACGGCGTGACAAAAAAGCCCTCGATCAACTGCCCGCCGCCGAACACGATCCATACCATCGCGATGCTGTTCATGTCGCCCGAGAATTGCATGACGGCGGCCACCGTTCCCAGCACCAGCCCGGTGCCACTGCCGAGATAGGGGACGAACACCAGCAAGCCGGTGATGAGGCCAACCGGCAACGCAAAGTTGAGTCCGACCAGCCATAAGCCGGCAACGTAATAGATCGACATGATGAGCATCACACTCACCTGACCGCGCAAAAATTCCGACAGCACCGCGTCGATTTCCTTTGCCACCAACGTCACCGTCGGATGCATGCCGCGCGGAGTCAGCCGGTCAAGATGCCCGACGATGATGTTCCAATCACGCAATACATAAAACAGCACCACGGGAATCAACATCAGATTGATGAGAAAGCCCACTACCGCGAGCCCGCCGACGCTGATCGATGAAAAAAGTTTTCTGGCAACGCCGGACGCGTCGCTTAAATTGTCGGTGACAAATTGCCGAAATGAAGTGGGATCAATGCTGATCGCCACGCCCAGTTTTTCGTTCAGCCAAGGTAGCGCTCGCGTCTTGAGTTGATCGGTGAAACCAGGAATCAGATCGACCAATTGCGCGATTTCCTTGTAGAAAAGCGGCAACACGATCAGCAACAGAATGACCACGGCAAGCAACAATGCGAGTACCGCAAAACCGGTGCCAACCGGGCGCGCCACGCCCTTGGCCTCGAGTTTCTCGACCAGCGGTGCCAGGATGTACGCAAGAACCGCCGCAGCGAGAAAGGGGGCGAGTATCGGCGACAGCAGCCAAACCAGCGTCGCGCCGCCGAAGCAGGCCAGCAGAAGCGTGGCGGCATTCCAGTTCAACCATGCAGGTATCGATTCGAGTGGGGTGCTGAATCGCGCACGGCGTCGATCATTGCGCGATCTAAAAATGGGTCGGTGGCGCGGCTTTATCTGGGGCATATCGTAGGTGAAGGCATTTCCAGTAAAATTGCGACGGTCGGATTGGCGCACGCCAATCGTGCCATCCTAACCCGGACACTCATTTCCCGCCAGCGCCGCCGGCCCGCGCGCCTTCAAGGCCCCCCGAAACATGAACAAGCTTTCCCCCTTGACCTACAAAGAAGCCGGTGTCGATATCGACGCGGGCGACCAGCTCGTTGAAAACATCAAGCCTTTCGCCAAACGCACCATGCGCCCGGAAGTGTTGGGTGGCATCGGCGGCTTCGGTGCGCTGGTCGAAGTGTCCAAAAAATTCAAAAATCCGGTGATGGTGTCGGGCACCGATGGTGTCGGCACCAAACTGAAGCTCGCGTTTCAACTGAACAAGCACGACACCGTCGGTCAGGATTTGGTGGCGATGAGCGTCAACGATATTCTGGTGCAGGGTGCCGAGCCGATTTTCTTTCTGGATTATTTTGCCTGCGGAAAACTGGACGTGGCGGTGGCAACCGATGTAGTTAAAGGCATCGCTTACGGCTGCGAACTGGCGGGCTGCGCGCTGATCGGCGGCGAAACCGCCGAGATGCCCTCAATGTACCCGGAAGGTGAATACGACCTCGCCGGCTTCGCGGTGGGACTGGTTGAAAAAGACGGCGTGATCAATGGCCGATCCATCATCGCGGGCGACGTGGTGCTGGGCCTGCAATCGAGCGGCGCGCATTCCAACGGTTACTCGCTGATCCGCAAAATTATCGAGCGTTCCGGCGTGGATTTGCATGACGCCGCAAATCACCCACTCGCGCAGGATCTACTGGCCCCAACGCGCATTTACGTCAAGCCGCTGTTGGCGCTGATGGGTGCGCACCCGGGCATGGTGAAGGGAATGGCACACATCACCGGCGGCGGGCTCACGGAAAATATTCCGCGCGTGTTGCCGGACGCCGTGATGGCGGCCATTGGCCGAGACACGTGGGACGCGCCACCGTTGTTCGCATGGCTGCAAGAACATGGAAAAATCGACGACGCGGAAATGGCACGCACCTTTAATTGCGGCATTGGCATGGTGGTCGTTGTGGCCAATGAGCACGCGGAAGCGGCAGGAAAATTTCTGCGCGGCCACGGTGAGACGGTGTTCATCATTGGTGAAATCCGCACGCGACAGCCGGGTGAAGCGCAGACCATCGTGAGTCGATAACATAGTGAAACACTAGTACTGGTGCGGCTTTTCGAGCGTTTTTCCGTCAAGAGCCGCACCAGTGCTTGAGTCTTGCAAGCCATGCAATCTTTGTCGCCAACGAAACCATTTTGAAATCAATCGTCATTCTCATCTCCGGCCGTGGCAGCAACATGGAGGCCATCATCCGGGCAAAGCTGCCGATAAATATTCGTGCGGTGATTTCCAACCGGCCCGATGCGCAAGGTCTGGCGTTCGCGGCGGCGCAGGGGATTGCGACGGAAGTCGTCGATCACAAGGCGTTTCCCTCGCGCGAATTATTCGATACGGCTCTGGTCGCGGCGATCAACCGTCATCGCCCCGATTACATTGTGCTGGCGGGATTCATGCGCATTTTGGGCACCGTTTTTTTCGCGCAATACCCGAAGCGCATTGTCAATATTCATCCCTCACTGCTGCCCGCGTTTCCGGGGTTGCACACCCATCGCGAAGCGCTCGCGGCCGGTGTCAAGTTGCATGGGGCCACCGTGCATTTTGTCACCCCTAAACTCGACCACGGCCCGATCATCGCGCAGGTCGCAGTGCCGGTGCGGGTGGGTGACACGGAAGAGACGCTTGCCGCGCGCGTGCTGGCGCAGGAACATCGCGTTTATCCGATGGCGCTAAAGTGGCTGGCGACTGATCGACTGGAATTTGCAGATGGCGATGTCGTCCATGTGAAAGGCATGAACGTTTCAAAACCAGACGACAACAATCTACTTTGCCATCCCGACGAATGACCATGCTTCAAACATTGCTGCGCGGTACTTTCCATCACAGCTTGAATCCCATATTTATTGTGCTTTGCGCGTTGGTGGCGGGCAACGCGCGCGCGCAAACACCACCGACCACGCCGACACAGGTCAAAGCCCACTACAAGATCCACAAGAGTGGAATTCTGATCGGCATTATCGAGGAACGTTTCAGCCGTGAAGGCGACACCTACAAAATCGTTTCCGAGACGAAGACGGCAGGTGCCCTGAAATGGCTGCTGAACGATCAACTCATATTGAGTTCCGAAGGAAAAATTGGCGCCTCCGGGCTGGTGCCGGGACGCTACGAACTAAAACGCTTGCGCGATCCAAAAAGGGATATTTCCTCCACCTTTGATTTTGCGAAAAACCGGACTTTTCTCACTCGCCCGGGCGGTGGCATGTCCGAATCGTTCGCGCTTCCGGCCGGCACGCTGGATCGTGTATCGGCCATGTACCAGTTCGCGTTTGTTCCACCGCTGGCAGCGGAGGTGAGCTTTTTGATGAGTCAGGGCAAAGACGCTGAACGCTATGTGTACCGCAAGATGGGCGAGGCGACCATTAAAGTCGGCGAGACCACGTATGCCACCGTCCACTACGTGCGCGAAACCAAGCCAGGCGAATCGAACGCCCAGCTATGGCTCGCCAAAAACCAGCATTATTTGGCGGTGCGGTTGATCTTTGAAGATTCGCGCGGCTTGTCGCTTGAGCAAACACTGGTGGATTTGCAAACACAATAGCGTTTTTGGCATCACGCACATGGGTATCGGCGAAAATAGCGGTCATCAAACTGACCGCCATGCCAATGCCCTTGCCACCACCGTTTCCAGCAACTTTGCCGCCACGATCAGTGGCACTGCTATTCATTCGCCGTCGGCGCGCGCTGGTGCTGGCGCTCGGTCTATCGCTGATCGCGCATTTGTCCCTCTGGCTTGCCTCACCACTGGTCATTCACGCCTGGCAGGCACCGCTTGGGTCGCGTTTTGAGGCGGTGCTGATGCCCTTTTCGGCACCGCCGCCGCAGACTGACGGCAAAGGGGAATTGAGCGCGTCACCGACAAGCCCGTCGGCGAAATCGGCCGTTGCAAAAAAAACCAGCATAAAACGCCCCGTGCCGAATGCAATGGCGTCATTCATTGCACCCGAAAACGCAATCGCCGTCGAACGAAGATCGGAGGCGGGTGATGAAGGAGGCTCAATTGATCTGGCAGGATCCGACGTGAAGCCACCGGCTTTTGAAACCAACACCCCGCCGACTTCCGCGCCGCCAAAATCGCCTGAACCACCGCCTCCCGCGGTCGCGGAATCCGAAAATACCGTGATGCCTGCGCGCAGAGACGCGGATCTTCCACCGGTCGAACTACCGTCGCGCATCTCGATTGCCTACAGGATGACTTCCAGCATTTCCGATGGGGTAGCGGATTACCACTGGAAACGCGATGGCGACAAGTTTGAAATTGACAGTTCCATGCAGGCAACCGGTTTTATCGTCGGCAATCTGATCGGCGTCTTGCATCAGGTCAGCCGTGGCGTGATCACGCCGTCCGGTCTACAAACGAGTGATTTTCAGATTCGTCGCGGCGAAACGGTGCCCGATACCGCCGAATTCATGCGCACTTCCAATCAATTGAAATTGACCCGGGCCGGTCAGGCGCGCGTGGTGCCTTTGCCCCCGTCACTTCAGGACATGCAGAGTTTTCTGTTTCAGTTGGCACTGGATGCGCCAAAATTGCGGCGCGCCGAAGATCAAATTGATATCCTGGTCACCAATGCGCGCAAAATTTACCGGCACCGATTTACCCGGATTGGCACCGAGGAGGTTCGGATCCGTTCCGGCCCGGTGCAAACGCTCCATTTACGCAGTGAAGCCAGCGATCCGGAAGACGTCTATGAAGTCTGGCTTGCGACGGAAAACTACCATCTTCCGGTCAAAATAAAGTTCTTTGCCGGACGTTTTCCGATTGAATTGATTGCGGCAAGCATACGTACTACGCCATAATTCGCCTTTCGAGCAAAATTTCGTGTCCATTTTCGTCCGTTCCCGTACTTTCGGCCCCTCCAATTTCGCTACGCATGTCATTTACTCCCGCCCAATTCAATACCCTTGTCGAAGCACTGACGGTGGTTCTGCCACTGACCTCGCCGGCCGATATTCAACTTAAACGTTTTTTCCGCGAACACGCAAAGCTTGGAATCAAAGACCGCGCGGTAATCGCCGAGACCGTTTACGCCGTGCTGCGCCATCGGCGTGCCATCGAGGCCATTGCCACCGATGGCGTGCCGCGCAAAATGGCGCTGCTGGCATTGACGCGCTTTCAAGGCTACAGCTCGCGCGAATTGATGGGCATCCTTAAAAAGAGTGAGAGTATCTGGCTGGGCGAAGGAAAATCCCATCCCGCCGCCAATCCTCCGCTTGGCATTGCCGCTGAATTGCCCGACTGGGTGATCGCGCGACTCAAATTTTTCATGAGCGACAAGGAAATCGTTGCCCTTGGCCGCAGCATGATGAATCCCGCGCCGCTGGATCTTCGCGTGAATACCAGCAAGGGCAAACGCGATGCGGTGTTGGGCCAATTGCAAAAAGGCGGCATCGCCTGTGCCGCCACACCGATTTCACCGATTGGCATTCGTCTGGAAAGCAAAATTTCGCTCGCCCAGCATCCGGCGTTTCTCGAGGGTTTCATTGAAGTTCAGGATGAGGGCAGTCAATTGCTGGGGCTCATCATGGAAGCCAAGCGCAGCGAGATGGTGGTCGATTTTTGCGCGGGCGCCGGCGGCAAGACGTTGTTGCTGGGTGCCGCGATGGCGTCCACCGGGCGCGTTTATGCGTTTGACGTGTCTGAAAAGCGCCTGACCAATCTGGGACCGCGATTGAAGCGCTCCGGGCTTTCCAATGTGACGCCGCAAAAAATCGAGTCGGAGAACGATGCGCGCATCAAGCGTCTGGCCGGGAAAATTGATCGCGTGCTGGTGGATGCGCCTTGCACCGGCTTGGGCACGTTGCGGCGCAATCCCGATTTGAAATGGCGCCAATCTGATCAGGCGGTACTTGAACTGAGTGTGAAGCAGGCCTCGATTCTGAAATCTGCCGCGCGATTGGTGAAACCCGGCGGGCGTCTGGTCTACGCGACTTGCAGTTTTCTGCCGGAAGAAAACGAGCATATCGTCGATAAATTTCTCGCCACCCACGCCGAATTCAAGCTGATCCCGGCCTCTGGCGTGGTCACCCGCCTGAAACTGCCGCTCAAAGACATGGGTGAATACTTTCGGCTCTCGCCGCAGCAGCACGGCACCGATGGCTTTTTTGCGGCCGTGATGGAGCGCCGCAAATAGGCAATGTAGGCCATGCAAAATCTTGCCGCTGACTTCGACACCCTTGTCCAGCAAATAAGCGTCGGACGGGCGTGGTGGCAGTTGGGCGTGGTGGTGGCGGGTTTTATGGCGGCGTGGGCCATGGCCCGTCTGGTACGTGCAAGGCTACCGGACGATTTGGAACCCGGCGCACTCAAGATCGGTGCCGGCAGCGTTCATCGACTCGTGTTGCCGTTTCTTGCGTTGATATTTGTCTGGATCGGTGCATTCGCGCTGTCCAAATGGCAGCCGGTGCCGTTGTTGAAGTTGGCGATGCCATTGATCGCCTCGTTCGTCGTCATCCGGTTGGCCGTCTATTTGCTGCGCCATGTAATTCCGCCGAGCGCCACGTTAAAGGCCTCCGAACGAATCATTGCCTATGGCGTGTGGGGCATTCTCGCGTTGTATCTCACCGGCATACTTCCGGAAATCAGTGGCGCGCTGGACGAAATAAATTTCGCCGTTGGCAAGCAAAAGATTTCCCTGTTGCTCATCATGCACGCGGTATTTTGGTCGGTGTTCACGCTATTTGTCGCTCTCGCGATGTCGCGGATTATCGAAAAGCGACTGATGTCCGCGACTTCACTCGATATGAGCATGCGGGTATTTTCGGGAAAAATCATTCGCGCGCTGGCAGTGGTACTGGCGATCCTGATTGCACTGCCGCTGGTCGGTATTGATATCACCGTGTTATCGGTGTTTGGCGGCGCGCTTGGCGTAGGGTTGGGGCTTGGCATGCAAAAGATCGCCAGCAACTACGTGAGCGGGTTGGTGATTTTGCTCGACCGCTCCATTCGACCGGGAGATCTGGTGACCATCGGTGACCGGCAGGGTGTCGTTGTCGATATCAAGGCACGCTATACGGTGTTGCGCGGCCTTGATGGCACCGAGGCCATTATTCCCAACGATAGTGTCATCACCAACACGGTGTTGAATCACTCCTATTCGGATACAAAGATTGCGGTGAAAACACCGGTCACGATTGCCTATGAAAGCGACGTGCAGCTTGCGATGGCACTATTTCTGGCCGCCGGAAAATCACAAGTGCGCGTGTTGGCCGATCCCGAGCCATCGGTTTGGTTAATGAGTCTGGGACAAAGCGGCATTGAATTGGAATTGACCACATGGATACGCGATGCCGATCAAGGCCAGTCGTCGTTGCGCTCGGGAATATTGCTGGAAACCTGGCGGGTATTTAAAGCTCGCGGCATTGAAGTGCCCTACCCTCGCCACGATATACATATCTTGGCCGCAGATGCGGCACACCCATTCACCGCAGAAAAGTAATTTAGTTATAAATCAATAAGTTGAACTTATTGGCGGCAATTATGCGCGTTTTGGCGTAAACTGTCGGACTAACAAAAAAATTGATTTCCATTTGGAGCACGCATCAGTGAATATTCCCAATATTTTTGCCACCGGACTGATTGATCTTCCGTGGTGGGGCTACATCGTCGTCGCGCTGGCGTTGACTCACGTCACCATCGCCTCGGTGACCATTTTTCTGCACCGTGCGCAAGCGCACCGAGGCTTGGATTTGCACGCCATTCCCAGTCACTTTTTCCGTTTTTGGCTATGGCTCGCCACTGGCCAGGTCACCAAGGAATGGGTATCGATCCATCGCAAACATCACGCCAAGTGCGAGACCGCCGAGGATCCGCACAGCCCGATGATTTACGGCATCAAGAAAGTGGTGACGCAAGGCGCGGAGCTATATCGGATCGAATCGAAAAAGCCGGAAACGATGGAAAAATATGGCCTCGGTACGCCGGATGATTGGATCGAGCGCAACGTTTATAGCAAATTCAGTTGGCAGGGTGTGGGCCTGATGCTGGTGATTGATCTTGCCTTGTTCGGCCCGATTGGTGCCACCATCTGGGCGGCGCAAATGGCGTGGATTCCGTTCCATGCGGCCGGCATCATCAATGGCATCGGCCACTATTGGGGTTACCGGCATTACGCGGTCAACGACACCTCCACCAATATCACGCCAATCGCATTCTGGATCGGCGGCGAAGAGTTGCACAACAATCACCACGCCTTTCCGACTTCCGCGCGTTTTTCGATGCGCTGGTACGAATTCGATCTGGGCTGGCTTTACATAAATATCCTGAAATTTTTGGGTTTGGCGGTGGTCAAGAAAGTGGCACCGCGTCCACGTTTTGATCTAAACAAGATGGTCTGCGATGGTGAGACCTTGCAGGCCGTGATCGCACATCGTTACGAGATCGTCACCAAATACGCGAAGGCATTGCGCTCGACGTGCCAGGAGGAAATTGCAAAGCTGCGCGAGAACGGTCGCACACCGCTGGCGACCATGCGCGAAGGCAAGGCAGTGCGCAACTTCCGTCATTGGCTGCGAAGTGATGCCGAACAGCTCAGCGCAGAAAATCGCGCCTCGCTTCAGGAAACGCTTAAACACAGCAACAAACTTGATACGATCTATACCTTCCGTCAGGATCTCGCCAAGCTTTGGGAGCGTTCCACACTGTCCAAGGAAGAACTTGTTCTGCGGCTTGAAGATTGGTGCAAGCGCGCTGAAGCGACCGGCATCAAACAGTTGCACCAGTTCTCGCGGCAACTTCGCAGCTACGCCTGATTTGACTTTCATGCCCAAC
>JANLQC010000426.1:0-5749 GCA_031367575.1 Betaproteobacteria bacterium
CGCGCAGGACGCGCGCGAGCACTGTTGAATTCCACGACGCGATTCCAGCGAATCGTGCCATCGATCTCGACAAATTCAATCATGAACTGGCGAAGCAATTCAGAATGTTTCTTGTGCAATGCTTCGTCAAAGGTTGCCTTATGGATTGCCGCCGGTTTGCTGATCGCATCCGATATGCGCACATAGAAATCAGTCTCGCCGGTCAATAGTTCCCAGAAATCCTGTCCGGCTTTTTTCATGATCGCCTTTTCCACTTTGGGCGCAGCCTGCCGCCCATAGCCAAAGCCGACCACCTTGTGGAACGCCTTTTTCAATTTTTTCAAGCGGGCTTCGAGTTGATCAAACTCCGTCTTTTGCCCTTTGTCACTCTGCGAGTTGAAGATGTTTTTCCCGGATTTCACCGAGATGGCAAAGTACTCCGTTGCCGATTCAATTGAAATATCCTGCCCGGCACCCGCGCCGACCGAAACGGTGCGCGCCGGAATTTTTGCCGCGCCCGCCGCCCATAGCGCAAGTGGCTCGAAGAACTCATTGCCAAAAATCGTCTCGTCCGAACTTGAAATGCGCGCGTCCAGGAGTCCATCGAGCAAATCGTCGGGACGTTGGATTCCGATCGCCCGATAGAGGTAGGGGTTCTTGTTTAGCAGTTTGGTCAACGTCAATGCGTTCAATTGCGAAAAACGGCGCTCGTACAAAACGGCCAACAATTCGGCGACTTTGCGATCAAGTGCTGATTTGGAAATCACCGGTCTAGCGGCCCGTTAACGTCAACGTCATCTGCTTCATATCTGCGTGTACTGACGTGCCGCGCATGCGCTTGACGCGAACTTCAGAGTCGCCAAGTGCGACCGACATAAGCATCTGGCCGAGTGCAGTACCGAGCGGAACGGGCACCGCATTGCCAATCTGGCGGTAGCTCTCGGCGGTGCTGCCGCTAAACTGCCATGAATCCGGGAACCCTTGAATGCGCGCGTATTCATTGACAGAGAGTGGCCGCGCATCGCGGGGATGGCAGAGAAGCGTTGCCTTTTGAATCGGGCTAGTCACCAACGTTGGCGAGGGCTCCCAGAATGCGAGGCGCCGGTAGAATCCGACCTTCCCGCCACCGGATTCATAGGCGCCGCCCATCGCCGCTTCCACACAGTCCTGCGGCAGTGAGCGCCAGTTTCCACCTTCCGGCACCATGCCGAGATACTTGGCGATGTTCGGGGAGAATTTGGCGCAGGGGCCGGGAGACTCCTGCAAATCCGCGATTGCACTGCCCAGCGTGCGCCAGCGCATTTCCGGATTTTGATGCATGTGAAAATGCGTGGGCGAAGGCAGAAATATCGGCTCGTTGTCACGGCTGCCGATGATGACAAGTCGTTCACGGAATTGCGGCGCGCCGAAATGAACCGCGTCCAATACGCCATGCACCGTGTGAAATCCGAGCGCCCGGAATTGCTCGACGATGACTGACAAGAGTGTCCGGTCTGAATTGACTCCAGCGGGCATTGACGCGAGTCCCTTGACGTTTTCCATCACAAAAAAACGCGGATTGACGGTGCGCACGACGTGAATGAATTGTTCGTACAAGGTACCGCGAACGTCGTCAATACCAAGACGCTTGCCAGCCGTTGAAAAAGATTGGCACGGTGGCCCACCCACCACGGCGAACACGTCGCGCCCATCAAGTTTCGCCGGGTCGAGTAGAAACCGGCACGATGGATCACCATCAATCAACATGCGAATGTCGCCATGCACACCGACGTGGCCGTTGGCGGCGATGGTCTCGCAACACCACTTGTCGACGTCTTGCGAAACAGCGACATGCAGCCCCGCTTTGGCCAAGCCCAAATCCAAGCCCATCGCACCTGAAAAAAGTGAAACCACCGGGAACGCGGGCGCGCCGGATATTTGCCTGACGTTTTGCATGTTGAATGGCTTGCCTGCGGTTATTTGCTTCCGTATTCTAATGGAGTGTGGGCAATGCAGGATTCAAAAAACGATTCGCATGCGTGATAATTGTGTGCGCCGCGCAAAGCGCCATTTGGCGGGCATTTCAGGGCCTTTATGTCTGGTGAGGCGCGCCGATGCATGAGTTTCGGGCTTGTTGATGACGAAGATCCACGTGTTCTCTTTCCACTCAATGCACCGGCATCTTCTTCCCGACAAACACAATCCCAATCACCGCCAGCGAAAACAGCACCGTGATCAATTCCAATTTTTCACCCAGCACCGGCACCGCAAACAGCAGTGCCAAAAATGGCTGCAACAATTGAATCTGGCTAACCCGTACCGTGCCGCCCAATGCCAGACCCCGGTACCAGGCGAAGAATCCCAGCCACATCGAAAACAGCGTCACATACGCGAAGCCGCCCCACGCAACGGCGCGCACCGGTGCGCTTGGCCAATAGATCAACGTGACCGGTAGCGTCAGCGGCAGGCTCATCACCAGCACCCAGCAGATTACGTGCTCGGCGCGCATTTGTGCAGACAGGCGCGCACCGGCCACGTAGCCGATCGACGCACTAAAGACCGACAACAGCAGCAAGCCATCCGCGATGCTTAACCGTCCGCTACCCTTGTATGCGGCAAATGCCAATACCAGCGCGCAACCCAGCACCGCGCAAATCCAGAATCCCGCCGACGGGCGTTGACGAAATGACCACGCCGCCGCCGCTGCCGTCGCCAGTGGCAACACACCGGAAATGACGGCGGCGTGCATGGCATCGATTTCACGCAGCGCCAAGGCTAGGAAAAGCGGGAAGCCCACCACCGTGCCGAGCGCGCAAACGGCAAACGCGGGCAACTGATGGCGCGGTGGAATCTGGGGTCGCTGGCGGCGCACGTTTGTCGTTGCAAACAGGTACAACGCGCTCAGCACGCCAGCCAATGCGGCGCGCCCGGCGGTGACAAATAGGGGTGGCAATTGCGGGTCGCTGGCGGGGCCGACGGCAAGCCGCGTCATCGGCAATGTCATCGCGAAAATTACCACGCCCAGCAGCCCCAGCCAAAGGCCTTTGCGCTCATCGTGTGCGTTGGGTTTCATTTCCGCGCGCGCAGCATGGCGCAGGGGAGATTCAAGACAAAAGTCAATTTCCTATTCACACACAACACACGCAATCAAGTCTCAACGCACGTTGGTGTGAGCTGCGCCGGATCATAAAAAAATGTTTCCTCGGCGATGCGTTCGCCCTCCCAACGCTGATACGCGAGTTCTTCCATCCGAGTCATCGAGCCATCCTGCCATTCAAAGCAAAATATCCAGCGAATAACGACGTTGTCACCACTAACGAAAACAGGCCGCACGCATTCGGACGTCAGCGACTTCGCTTTTGCCAATGCACGCCGCTCATTGGCTATTAGCGCGTCTCGCCCGACGCGCGGTATCCATTGATTTTCCTGCATGGTGGCATCGACCGTGTAATAAGATTCAATCGCGTCCACGTGCGAATTTTGCTCGACGAGCGCGATGAATTTTTCGATGGTTTCTGTGGAGGGCATGTGCGTGCGGGATATCAATTTGCAACGATGCGTAGAATGCGGGCAGTCCCGGTTGCGCCGAATTCAGAAACAAGAAAGTCGAGTGTTGGCGCGCATTTCAGAGCACTTTCGCCTGATAAGTCGCGCCAGTACTAGAGTTTCACCAAAATTTGCGGCCCACGCTCGTTAAACGGGCCGCGCCCGAATAAAGAATTGCCAGGTACACATTTCCGCCAATTCCTTCGGCGTGAGACGTTCCCACGACATGCGTCCGACGCGAATATTGATCTCCGGCTTGTTTTGGTTTTGCGCATAGAACTGCTCAAAACTCGGCTCCAGAAAAAAATTCACATGTTCCAATCGATAGCCGGTTTGCGCCAGAAAATTGCCGATTTCACGCAGCGTGAAAAAGCGGATGTGGGTGATATCGAGCAGACCCTTTGCGGCGTAAGTCCATAGCCCGTCATCCATCAATGCTTTCATCAAGCCCAAATTGCGGGTGTTGGGAATGCTGAGAATAATTTGCGCGTCTTTAGACAAGTACGGCTTCAATCCCGTCATGACGTGCCACGGGTCATACATGTGCTCCAGCACGTCGGCCGCGACCACGGTGTCGATACTGCCGAGCGCAATGCCTTCCGCTTCCAGATTGAAATCCTCAAACTTTCCGCACAGCACCTGATCGAGATTTTGTGCGGCGAGTTTGGCGGTGGCGTCATTGGGTTCGATGCCGATGGTGCGGCAGCCGGGGTTCCTTGCTTTTACTGCATGGCCGAGCAGTCCCGATGCACAACCGATATCGAGCAAGGTGCGCGGCGGATGCGCGAGCACTTCCAGCAGCGCCGGGTTGAAATGATGCTGATAAATGTGGCCGTCGGTGTGCTTGACGTCGAGGCAGGTTTGCCATGCGAACAGTGGTTCGGGCGCGGGCGGCGCGGTGGACGCGCTGGATGTGGCGGCGGATGTTGCAGGGGAGGGGGCAATCGATGACATAGGGTTTGATGGCAGGTTGTTGGTGAATCGCGTGCGTACGCGCTTACACAGGCACGCTTTGTTTAACAGTGTGAACCACGTAAAATTAGCGGCCTAGCTTACCATTCCAGACCGGTTTCATGATCACCTTTCAAGAAGTCATTCTCAAGCTCCAGGAATACTGGAATCAGCAGGGCTGCGCGCTGCTGCAACCTTACGACATGGAAGTCGGTGCTGGCACCTCGCACACGGCCACATTCCTGCGCTCGCTCGGCCCTGAGCCGTGGCGCGCCGCGTACGTGCAGCCTTCGCGGCGCCCGAAGGATGGCCGCTACGGCGAGAACCCGAATCGCTTGCAGCACTACTACCAATTTCAGGTGGTGCTGAAACCCTCGCCGCCGAATATTCTCGAACTGTATCTCGGCTCGCTCTCGGCGCTGGGATTGGACCTGACGAAGAACGACGTGCGCTTTGTGGAGGACGATTGGGAAAATCCGACGCTGGGTGCCTGGGGCCTTGGGTGGGAAGTGTGGCTGAATGGCATGGAAGTCACGCAGTTCACCTATTTCCAGCAAGTCGGCGGCATTGAATGCAAACCCATCACCGGTGAAATCACCTACGGCCTTGAGCGGCTCGCGATGTATTTGCAGAACAAGGAAAATGTCTTTGACTTGATCTGGACGACGTGGAAAGAAAACGGCGCGGGCAAGGAAAATGAGCGCGTACTGACCTACGGCGACGTGTATCACCAGAATGAAGTCGAGCAGTCGACCTACAACTTTGAACATGCCGACGCGCCGTCACTGTTGCGGCATTTTGCGGATTATGAAGCGAATGCAAAGCGATTGATGGAAGCGCAACTGGCGTTGCCCGCCTATGAGCAGGTGCTGAAGGCCGCGCATACCTTCAACATGCTGGACGCGCGCGGCGCAATATCGGTGACCGAGCGTGCCGCCTACATTGGCAGAATCAGAAACCTCGCGAAGAGTGTCGCGCAGAGTTATTTTGAATCGCGCGAGCGGCTGGGATTTCCGATGTTGCGTCAGCCGAAGCAGGTGGCGGCATGAGTACCGAAACGCTGCTGGTGGAGTTGTTCACCGAGGAATTGCCGCCGAAAGTGTTGAAGAAATTGGGCGATGCATTCGCGTTGGGCATTGCCGACGGCTTGAAAAAGCGCGGCTTGCTGGCACCAAATGCGACGGCGACAATGTTCGCCACACCGCGCCGTCTCGCGGTTCGCATCACGGGGGTGAATTCGGTCGCGCCGGATGAGGTTTTACTGAGAAAACTGATGCCGGTCGCGGTGGGAATT
>JANLQC010000474.1:0-2706 GCA_031367575.1 Betaproteobacteria bacterium
CGCTCGGGCTGCTTTACTCGGCTTTCACTTATTACACCGGATTCAAGGTCAATTCGGGAGAATACAAGCAGATGGGGCTGGCACCTTATGGCGAGGCAAAATACGTCGATAAAAACTACAAAAATTTAATCGACGTGAAGGATGACGGCTCGTTTCGTCTCAATCTTGACTACTTCGATTACTGCACCGGCCTGACCATGACCAATCAGCGCTTCGCCGATTTGTTTGGCGGCCCGGCACGATCCGGGGAAGAACGATTGACGCAAAAACACATGGACCTCGCCGCGTCGATTCAGAAAGTCACCGAGGACATCATGCTGAAGCTCACGCGGGCGGTGGCCAAACAAAGCGGGCAGCGCAATTTGTGTCTGGCGGGCGGGGTGGCGCTCAACTGTGTGGCCAACGGAAAAATCCTGCGCGACGGCGCGTTCGAAAAAATCTGGATTCAACCCGCGTCGGGCGACGCCGGCGGCGCGCTGGGTGCGGCACTGTCGGCGCATCACGGCCTGCTCAATCAACCCAGAACGGTTTCTGCCGGCAGGGATTCGATGCGCGGAAGCTATCTGGGGCCTGCGTATTCACAGGCCGAAATCGACGCGGGCCTGACTGCGGCCGGTGCCCGCTTTGAAACGCTTACCGACGAGCAACTCATTGCTCAAAGCGCGCAGGATCTGGCCGATGGCCGCGCGCTGGGCTGGTTTCAGGGGCGAATGGAATTCGGTCCGCGGGCGCTCGGTGGGCGCTCCATTCTGGGCGATGCACGTTCGCCGACGATGCAAAAGACGCTCAATCTGAAAGTCAAATACCGCGAATCGTTTCGCCCGTTCGCACCGTCGGTATTGCGCGAGGATGTGGCCGACTGGTTTGAACTCGACGGCGACAGCCCGTACATGTTGCTGGTCGCCGATGTCGTCAAGCCGCGTCGCCGCGCCATGACCGACGCGGAGCAGGCGCTGTTCGGCATCGACAAACTCAACGTGCCGCGCTCGGAGTTGCCCGCCGTCACCCACGTCGATTATTCGGCCCGAATCCAGACCGTACACCGCGACACCAACCCGCGCTATCACGCACTGCTCACTGAATTCAAACGCGTCACCGGCTGCCCGGTCATCATCAACACCTCATTCAATGTGCGCGGCGAGCCGATCGTATGCACACCGGCCGATGCGTTCCGCTGTTTTATGGGGAGCGAAATTGAAAGTCTGGCGGTGGGCAACGCGTACCTGCGCAAGACCGAACAGGATCCTGCGCTGAAATTGGACTATAAAAACGCATTTGAACTGGATTGACGTGGCGCGGAAGACAACGCGTTCTCGCCGGCGACAATTTCGCCAACAGACATTTGTCACGCGGATCACCGATGCCTCCTGCGGCGTTGGTTGAAATCTTGCGGCGACATTTTTTAGTTCGCTCATTTGCTTGTTTCTCCCGTCGATTGTCAAGAAACCCAAGAAATGACACAGCCACAAATCCTCATCACCGGTGGTGCCGGATTTCTCGGCGCGCATATGGTGCGCGCCTTTCTCGATGCCGGCAAAACCGTGCGCGTGCTCGATGTCGCCGCGCGGCCCGATTGGGCCAATGATGTCGATTATGTTCAAGGCGGCGTTTGCGACGTCGATACGGTGCGACGCGCCGCGCACGGGGTCGATAGCGTGGTGCATGCCGCTTTTGCCTCACCCCGCCAATCGCCGCAAACCCTTCGCAGCGTCAACGTCGATGGCACGCGCGTGGTATACGAGGCTGCCCGCAACGCGGGCGCGCGCCGCTTCGTGCTGATTTCGTCAACCATTGTTGAAAGGTTGCCGCGACGGCATCCTTTCCTGTCCGGATCCGGCATGTCGCGGCTCGACGACTACCGTGCGTGCCGGGCGGAAGCGGAAACATGGTTGATGCAACAGCAAAACGGTCCGTCAGTGGCTGCGGTGCGACCGAAAACGTTTCTCGGCCCCGGCAAGGTCGGCGCGTTTGCGATGATGTTCGATGCGATACGCAGAGGCGACACAGTACCGGTGCTGGGCGCGGGGACAAACCACTATCAATTGCTGGATATTCGCGATATGGCGGAAGGCGTGCGGTTACTCGAGGGCAGTCAGGATTCGGGCGTATTTCACTTCGGCGCGGAACTCTACGGCACGGTGCGCGAGGATCTGCAGGCGCTGATCATTCACGCGCGAACCGGCGCAACGCTGCGTTTCATGCCGGCGGCATTGTCGAAAACGGCACTGCGAATGATCGAACTCGCCGGGCTGACGCCGCTATCTGAATGGCATACCTACAGCGCCAGCCAGCGCGATGGTGTCACCGATATCCGACGCGCGCAGCAAGAATTGGGTTGGCATCCGACGCGCAGTAACGTACAGGCGCTGACCGAGGCTTATGATGCCTACACGACCGCGTTCAGCTCGGCGGCCGGCGTGGTGACCACGCATCCACTACCGTTCTCGCACAAAATTTTGCGCAGTGCTTTTCGATTGCTGGATCGTGGATGATAGTTTGGATCTCCGCGCGCCAATAGGAAAATAAATGGGATTGCGAGGCTTGCGAGGATTACGAGGTTTACGAATTGGCATCGACGGCGGCTGCTGGTCCAACTGGCGCGGCTATGGACGCTATACGCGCAACCTCCTGTCGGCACTTGCCGCACGCGACGATGGTAATGAATACCTGATGTTCATGGACGCAGAAAGTGCGGCCGCGAATGAC
>JANLQC010000495.1:0-1766 GCA_031367575.1 Betaproteobacteria bacterium
AATTCCGCGGAAATTGCAAACGTAATAGCGGTGGGTGTGCGCACTGACCACGACGTCGATGGCCGGGTCGAAACGCTCTACCATTTCCTTGAATTCATTGTCGCTTTCAAAATTGACGCACTCGTCAAAACCGCCGGACTGTAAGCCGCCCTGATGCAACAGCACCACGATGGCTTCAATACCCTGCGCGCGAATCTGCGGGACCAATGCATTGACCGTTTCGACCTCGTCGCGAAAACGCAGGCCCTTGGTACCTTCAGGTTGTACGAGACTTGGCGTGCCGCGCAACGTCATGCCGATAAACGCCACCTTGACACCATCGAATTCCTTCACACCCCACGCGGGGAACAGCGGCTTGCCGGTGGATTCCTCGATCACGTTGGCAGCGAGGAAGGTGAAGTTGGCACCGGCAAAAGGCGCGCGACCCTCGCAATCGGGCTGCCCGGTTTTGTCATCGATCTTGCAGCCGCCATTTTTCAGGCGCTTCAAGTGCGTGATGCCGTAATCAAATTCGTGATTGCCCACCGCATGAAAATCAATGCCGACCAGATTCATCGCTTCAATGGTCGGCTCATCCTTAAACAACGCTGAGAGCAACGGTGTGGCACCGACCATATCGCCCGCCGAGATCACCGCATGGTTGGGATTTTTCGCTTTCAGGCTTTGCACCAGTGCCGAGAACTGTTCGATACCGCCGGCCGGCTCAAAACGAAAGCCGGTGGACTTGCTTGCATCCGCGACCGGCACGCGCAGGCCGGGTGTTTTCAGGTTGCCATGAAAATCGTTGAAGGCGATGAGCTTTACGTTGATCGTCGCGGAAGATAATTTCGCGCCAGCCTGATCGCGGATTGGCGCGGCGCAGCTGACGACAAGTGACAAGATAATCAGCGGTAAAAACACTCGCTTCATGGCATTGACTTTCATATTTCATCTGGTGAAGCGCGCCATTTTACGCGAAGCGCATTGCCGTCCGCCGCGCGCGCCCACGAGACGGCTTTCCCCGGTATGATTCCGCTCTTCCTCTCTTCATTCCGGCGTCGCGCCCGGATCAAAATTCCATGCCACTCGCCTTGCAAAGTTTGATGGGCTTCATCGTGTTGTTTGCGTTTGCCTGGGCGATATCGGAGAAGCGCAACGTCATCAACTGGCGCACGGTCATCGGCGCGATCGTGTTGCAAATCGTGATATTCCTGTTGCTGTTCAAGTTTCCGTGGTTCAAGGATATGTCGATGCTGCTGAACGACGCGCTGAATGGCGTCGCGGCCGCGACACGCGAAGGCACCAAATTCGTTTTCGGCTATTTGGGTGGTGCCGATACGCCGTTCAAGATTGAAGACGGCCGCAGCCCGTTTATCCTGATGACCAACGCGTTGCCATTGATCATCGTCGTGTCGGCATTGTCATCGTTACTGTTTTATTTGCGCATCCTGCCGTTGATTGTGAACGCATTTTCGTGGGTGCTGAAGAAGTCCATCGGCGTCGGCGGCGCAGTCGGTGTTTCCACTGCCGCCAATATTTTTCTCGGTACGGTGGAAGCGCCGATGTTCATCAAGCCCTATCTCGCCAAGCTTTCGCGCGGCGAATTGTTCATCACCATGGCCGGCGGCATGGCGGGCATCGCCGGCACCGTGATGGTGTTGTACGGCATCATCCTTGCGCCGGTGGTGCCGGATGCGATCGGCCATGTGTTGATCGTGTCATTCATCAGTGCGCCAGCGGCGGTCGCATTTTCAGCATTGATGGTGCCGCACGAGGGCCCCGTGACC
>JANLQC010000540.1:0-2276 GCA_031367575.1 Betaproteobacteria bacterium
CGGGCGGCGGCGACATCGGTGACGGTGGATTTGATCTGGGCGCGCGCGCGGGCCAGATTCGTGATCGCCTGCGCGAGCGCCCTACCATGACCGAAAAGGATCTTTACGCCATCCAGTTGGACAGCGAATCGCGGTTTCTCAAACGCTGGGCCGCGCTCGCACAGTCGGTGGCGCAAACGGTGGCGCAGCCGGCACCGCAATCGCTGCCGCAATCAGTGCCACAAGCGAACGATAAAACCGCCGCCATCGACGCCGAACTCAAAAACTGGAATGGCCGTGCCGACATCGATCAAACCGGGCACCGCATCGCGCGCGCGTTTCGCGAACGCGTCCAAAAACAACTTTGGCTCGCGTGGCTCAACGCCGGCGACAAAATGCCGGCACCGGTGGCCGATCTGGAAACACGTTACAGCACCCAGCGTTTTGATGGCCGATTCGAGTACCCGGTGTGGCAGGCACTGACGGCACGGCCGATGCATTTGCTGCCGCCACCGTACACCAGCTGGGACGAATTTCTCGTCGCGCAATTGACTTGGGTTCACGATGAATTGGTGCGCGAGAACGGTTCATTGAAAGCGGCCAACTGGGGCAAACGCAACACGGCGCGGATTCGGCATCCGTTCTCGCGGGCAATGCCGTTCTTGGCCAGCGTGCTCGACATGCCCGCAGCGCCGCAGCCCGGCGACAACCACATGCCGCGCGTGTCAGCACCCGGCTTCGGCGCATCGCAGCGTTTGGTGGTTTCGCCCGGACGCGAGGAGCAGGGCATTCTCACCGTTGCCGGGGGACAGAGCGGGCATCCATTGTCGCCGTTCTATGGCGCGGGCCATCGCGACTGGCTGGAAGGTAAACCGACGCCGCTGCTGGCGGGTGAGACGCAGCATACGTTGCAGCTTCGGCCATAGCGAAATTATGCGAAAGCCTAGCATTGACGCGGGTTTGCATTGCTTTTCGGCCTGTAAGCCGCGCCAGATATAGAGTCTACCCATCGGTATCGGTTGAGCCTACACTGCAAACCCGCGCCAAACAATTTCGCCATGAAGCCGACTTGCTCTATCCCGCTTGCCGAGGTCGAATTACCGGAAGGCTTCCCGCGTGGCTTCGCGCGTGGCTTCCCGCCTGCCGAGGCCATCCCGGCGGCACCAAGCACCTGTGCGCAGCGCGCATAGGCGGCGACGAAGTGTTTCCGGATTGCCCGACGGCATGACTGCGTCTTCCATCACGCCTGTCACCCTCCTGACCGGTTTCCTCGGCAGCGGTAAAACCACGCTGCTAAACGGCCTGCTACGTCATCCCGACATCGGCGAAACGGCGGTGTTGATCAACGAATTTGGCGCGGTGCCGATCGACCATTTGCTGGTGCGCGACTCGAGCGAGAATTTGACGGTGCTATCGAACGGCTGCATCTGCTGCTCGGTTGCGGGCGACATGGTGCAGGCGTTGCGGGACTTGTATTTCAAGCGTGCGAATGGCGAGGTTCCCAATTTCAAGCGCGTGATCATCGAGACCACCGGGCTCGCCGACCCCGCGCCGATCATGCATACGCTGATCGAAATGCCGCTGGTGGCGGCGCGCTATTCGCTGGCGGGCATCGTCACCACCGTGGACGCCGAGCACGGCGCGCGCCAGCTTGATCTGCATATCGAATCGGTCAAGCAGGCGGCGGTGGCGGATCGTATTGTGCTCACCAAAACCGATTGTGTGGCGCGCGAAGTGGTCGAGGAATTGCGCGCAAGATTATTGTCATTGAATCCGGGCGCACCGGTCGTTGAAGCCGTGTCCGGCGACGTGGATCCGGCGGTGTTGTTCAATACCGGCCTCTATCAACCGGGGCAGAAAACGCCGGATGTGCAGGCGTGGCTGAAGGCTGAAATGTATCGTCCGATTGTGGCGTCGACCGATCCTTTCAATCGTCGCGCGCCGGTGACGCGCCACGATGAACGTTTTCGTGCCTTTGCCGTGATCTTCGATCAGCCCGTCGTCTGGGCGCAATTGATGGATGCGCTGGAGGCGCTCACCACGTTGCGCGGCGATCAATTGTTGCGCATCAAGGGCATCGTCAATGCCCTCGGCGATGACAAACCGCGCGCCATTCACGTCGTCCAGCATACGATCTATCCGGTGGCACCATTGGCGGCTTGGCCGGACGCGGATCGAACCACGCGGCTGGTGTTCATTACCCGCGATCTGGAGGAGACGCTGGTGCGCGAAACGCTGGATTCGTTTATCGCCAGTCACGGCGAATCAAGCAATCCGACATCCGCCTTGAAGCCAAT
>JANLQC010000554.1:0-4851 GCA_031367575.1 Betaproteobacteria bacterium
AATATCATGTTCACTCCCTTGCCCAGCGACGATCCGAATCAACGCAAGCCCGACATAACACTTGCACGCACGCAACTCGGTTGGGACCCTAAAATCAATTTGGCCGCCGGGCTCGGCGATACCATCGACTATTTTCGACGCTTGTCACGCGTGGACTGATCGGCAATTGACCGGCAATGCATTAATTAGCGTCCCGGTTTCGCTTGATTGGGGCGGTGGCGGCAAAAACAAGACGGGCGGATTGGGTGAATGAATACACAACGTAGCGAACCAATACGGCGGATTGCAACCCACGTTTTGCTGGGCCTCGCCAGCTGCCTGTTGGTGTGGGGGTTTCTCCGGTTTCTGAAAACCACCGATGTAAAATTCCAGATCAGCATGGCAACGGCCTATGGTTCGCTTTTTCTGCTGGCCTTGACGCTGGCCATTGGTCCGTGGAATGTGTTGTTCCAAAAGGCAAATCCGCTCTCAAGCTATTTGCGGCGCGACATCGGCATCTGGGCCGGCATTCTAGGCCTAGTCCATGTGGTCGCCGGTATTCAAGTGCATATGGGTGGGAAAATCTGGCCGTACTTTTTTCCCGGGCCGGAGGCGCGCTTCAATTTTCCATTGCGTCTCGATTGGTTTGGCCTCACTAATGACATGGGGTTGGTTGCCACCGTTATTCTGGTGATGCTGCTTTGCCTTTCCAACAACGCGTCGATGCGCGCGCTCGGCGGAACGCGCTGGAAATTCCTGCAACGCTGGAACTATGCGGCCGCCCTGCTGACGATTTTTCACGCATGGGTGTACCAGTTCATTGAGCAACGCCATGTCGCGTATGTCGTGGTGTTGACCATCGTGGCGCTGGTTGTTCTCGGCCTGCAGCTCGCGGGGTTTCGACGCGCGCGTGGCAAGTCGTTGTTTTGAACGGAATTCACCGATGATGTCGAATCCCATGCCGCCGATGACAGGAAGACCGGATGGCCCGATGGATTTTGCCAATCCGGGCCACTTCGCCTGGATGATTTTCGGCCTGTTTTTGTTCGCGCTGCTGCTTCGACTCACCTGCTTCACCGGGCTGATTGCCTCCGATGACTTAACCTATTCCCGGTTCGCGCAACAAATCGCAAGTGGCCAGTACGTTCTGGAATATCACCATTACGCGATCCGATTCGGCGTGATCTTGCCGGTGGGCCTGGTCTACGCGTTGTTTGGCGTCAGCGAGTGGAGCACGATCATTGTGCCGCTGCTGACCTCGACTTCTTCCGTGGTGCTGTTCGCGCTGATTGCGACCAGGCTGTTCGGTGTTCGGGCGGGGTTGATCGCCGGGCTGCTGCTGGCCACCTTTCCGTTGCAGCTTTATCACGCCACTATTTTGGTGCCGGAACCGATCGTTGAATTCTATGTCCTGCTCGCCGTGCTTATTTATGTTCGGACCGATGAGCGCGCCAGCGTTGCAATGGGCGCGCTCACTGGCGTGCTCATCGGCGTGCTCGTCGGTGTCGCCTACCTGACGAAGGAACCGGCGCTGTTTGTCGCGCCCGCGCTATTCATCGATGCCGCATTGCGGCGGCGGTGGCGGCAGGCGTTTGGCATCGCACTCGGCGTGGTCTCGGTGATTGCCCTCGAACACGCGTATTACCTCGCAATGACGGGGGACTTGTTGTTTCGCCCGCATTCGATGGTCATACACAATCAATACGTGGCGGGCGGCGGACGCGAAATTTCTCCCGACTTGTTCAATAGCGGCCTTGGCCGCCGGCTTTTCATTGAGTACCCGCGCATGATGCTGATACCGGGGTTGGACTTCGGCATTCATTCGCTGGTTGCGCTAATCCTGTCGGCGCTGGCGATGTTTCGTTTCCGCAAGGATCGCCGCGCGTATTTCCTGTTGATCTGGGCGGTCGTGCCCTGGCTTTATTTGAATTTCGGCACCACCAGCTTTACCCACTACATTCCGATTCCCGCTGCGCCGCGCTACATCGATTTCACCTACCCCCCGTTGTTCCTGCTGAGCGCGTGGCTGCTTGCCGATTGGCTTTCAAACACCACCGCATCAAATGCGGCACTTCAAAAAAATGGGCGCGTGCGATTGATTTACCCGCTGCTGGCGTTGGTCATGCTGGTGGGTGCGGGCTGTGGTTTTTCGACCCGCGCGACCGGTTATCGAACCAATCATGTGGCGGCGCTGCGCATCATCACTGACAAGGTCAAACAGCGAAAAATCGACCGCGTGTGTTTCGATGTGGCACCCGACCCGGGCGTGAAAGCGCGATGGCCGCGCGCCATGTTCATCTTGAGCGCGGGTCAAGTTCCGGTCTGCGAAAGTGCCACCGGGCGAATGGTGATTCGCGCCGATCCGCTCGGCTTTCCCTACGTGGCAACACTTGAACCGTAGACCTGCGGTGCCGTTTAACTAACCGAGCCGTGCGCGCGCGCGCTGCGCCGCCAGACGAACCTGCGCCGGTGCCGTGCCGCCCACATGATTGCGGCTCGCCACCGACCCCTCCGGCGACAGCACCGAATACACGTCCTGCGCCACCAGCGCCGAATAACCGCTCAGCACCTCCAGCGGCAGCTCCGCCAAATCCTTGCCCAGTGCTTCCGCTTCCTTGACCGCGCGCGCGACGATTTCATGGGCGTCGCGAAACGCGAGGCCTTTCTTGGTCAGGTAGTCGGCCAAATCGGTTGCGGTGGCGAAACCGCGCAACACCGCTGAACGCATCCGTTCGGGTTTTACTTCTATCGCCGCCGCCAGATCCGCCATGATGGCGAGCGAATCGCGCAGCGTATCGACGGTATCGAACAGCGGCTCCTTGTCTTCCTGATTGTCCTTGTTGTACGCAAGCGGCTGGCCTTTCATCAGCGTCAATAGCGCCACCAGATGACCGTTGACGCGCCCGGTCTTGCCGCGAATCAATTCCGGCACATCGGGATTTTTTTTCTGCGGCATGATCGAGCTCGAATAGCAAAAACGATCCGGCAGGTTGATGAAACCGACGCTTTGGCTCATCCAGATAATCAGCTCTTCCGAGAACCGCGAAAGATGCGTCATCACCAGTGCGGCGGCGGAAACAAATTCGATGGCGAAGTCGCGATCCGAAACGGCGTCGAGCGAATTTTCACAAACACCGTCAAAGCCAAGTTCTTTCGCGACAAATTCGCGGTCAATCGGAAAGCTGGTGCCGGCCAATGCGGCGGCACCGAGCGGCAGGCGGTTGACGCGTTTGCGGCAATCGATCATCCGGGCTTGGTCGCGCGCGAGCATTTCGACGTAAGCCATCAGATGGTGGCCAAACGTCACCGGCTGCGCCACCTGCAAATGGGTGAAGCCCGGCATGATGGTATCGGCATGTCTTTCCGCCAGATCAACCAACGCGAGTTGCAGCGCCCGCAGCAAAATAATGAGGCCATCGATTTCACCGCGCAGCCAGAGGCGGATATCGGTGGCGATCTGGTCGTTGCGCGAGCGCCCGGTGTGCAGCCGCTTGCCGGCATCACCGATGGCGGCAATCAGGCGCGATTCGATATTCATGTGTACGTCTTCGAGATCGACGCGCCATTCAAAGGTGGCGGCCGCAATCTCGGCTTCAATGGCGGCCATGCCGCGCTCAATATCGGTCAAATCCTGCGCACTGACTATGCCTTGTTTCGCGAGCATCCTGGCGTGCGCGAGTGAGGCCTGGATATCAACCGTGGCGAGGCGCTTGTCGAACGTCACCGAGGCGGTAAAGCGTTTGACGAGTTCATTGACCGGCTCGGAAAAGCGCCCGGAAAAATGGCCCGACGCGGACACCGGCGGGGTCGTCGCGTGGGATGACTGGTCGTTTTTTTCTGACATGCGGCGTTGTCTTTATGATGGTTTTTCGCTCACAATCGAGCCATGTCGAGTATAAAGCATCCCCCCGCCGGCCCGGCCTCCGAGTTTCCCGCTGCGGCGTTCCCCTCTTCGGGGCTCCCCGCATCACCGGCAACTTTTCTGCCCGTGGCACGGCTGCCGAATTTCTGCAACCTCGGCATCATGTTGCGCATGTTGCTCGTGTTAAACCTGCTTTGCATCGCCGCAGCCGTGGTTCGCAGCAACGGTAAGGATGGTTGGGAACAGTTCCTGGCAATTTCGGTCGTCGCACAGCCGGTGATTATTCTCTCGTTGATCGTGTTTTGCGTCATGCGGCGCATGCTCAACAAACTCGGCTACTGGCGCGGCGTTTCAGCCATTTTCGCGCTGGAAGCCGCCATTGGCGCGGGGTTCTGGTTTTTATCGCAGTCGGCGCTGCCGTTTTCACAACCGGTCGCGCTGTGGCAATACGCGTTCTTTTTCATCTTCGCCACCGGCGTGGTACTGCTGTATTTTGATCTGCGCGCGCGCTCGCTTTCACCGGCCGTGACCGAGGCGCGCTTGCAGGCGTTGCAGGCTCGCATCCGCCCGCACTTCCTGTTCAACACCATCAACGCGGTGCTGTCGCTGATCCGTAGCGAACCGAAGCTCGCGGAACGCATGCTGGAGGATTTGTCGGATTTGTTTCGCGTGTTGATGGCCGACAACCGCAAGCTGGTGCCGCTGGCCGATGAAATTTCGCTGTGCCGCAAATATCTCGCGATCGAGCACATCCGCCTCGGCGACCGTCTGGCCGTCAAATGGAATATCGAGGCGATGCCGAAGGTGGCAATGGTGCCGCCGCTGATTTTGCAACCGCTGGTGGAGAACGCCGTTTATCACGGGATCGAGCCGCATGAAGGTGCGGGTGAGCTTGCCATCGATATCGAACTCGAACGCAATGGCAAGCAGATCGTCATCCGCCTGACCAATCCTTTCGACAGCGCCTCGACCCACGTCTCCGGCAACCGCATGGCGATTGCCAACATCCG
>JANLQC010000211.1:0-9048 GCA_031367575.1 Betaproteobacteria bacterium
ACCAGCGGCAACTCGAACAACGTCGTCGCCGCCATCGAGGCCGCACATCTGAAGGGCATGCATGTCATCGGCATGACCGGGCGGGGCGGCGGGAAAATGGCCACCCTCATGCAGGCAGGCGATGTTTTGCTCAACGTCGATTCACCAGTCACCACCCGCATTCAGGAAACCCACCTCTTGATATTGCATTGCCTTTGCGATGCAATCGACAATTTAATGTTCGGAGAAAATTAATGCGCTCACCTTTCAGAATCGTTGCCCTGATTTTCGTCACCGCCTCCATGCTGCTCCTGCAAGGTTGCTTCACGCTCGCCGCCACCGGCATCGGTGCCACCGCGCTGGCGATTGACGACCGCCGCCCGTTCGGCATCTATGTCGAGGATGAAAATGTCGAGGTCAAGGCGCGCTTGCGGCAGGTCGAAAATTTCAAGGATACGCATGCCAATTTCACCAGCTTCAATCTGCAATTGCTGCTCACCGGCGAAACGCCGACCGAACAGATGAAAAAAGAAATCGGCGACGCGATGGCGAAAATTCCGAGCGTGAAAACGGTCACCAATGAACTGGTGGTGGCGGGCAATTCTGCCTATACCGCACGCACCAGCGACACCATCACCACGGCTGGCGTAAAGTTCCGCTTCATCGGCAACAAAGCGTTTGCCGCAAATCACGTCAAGGTCGTGAGCGAAGCCGGCACGGTATTCCTGATGGGCCTTGTCACGCGCGCGGAAGGCGACGCGGCGGCCGAATCGGCGCGCACCACCAGCGGGGTTGCCCGGGTGGTGAAAGTGTTTGAGTACATCGAGGCACCGGCCAAGAAATAGGATGCTTTCCGCGTGGCCAACAATGCCAGCGCGGCGGATCAGCATGCCATTGACGCCATCGCCGAGAAAGTAAAGCGCGGCGACATGGCGGGCGCGCGAGCCGATTGCCAGCGCCACTTCAGCGCGGTGAGCGTTTTGAACGACGTCGCACGTCAGGCACCGTTCCACTTTTGGATGGGCGTCATTGAACAGCGTTCCGGTACGCTGCCCGCCGCCATCGAGCACTTTGATTCTGCGCTGGCGGTGAATCGCCGCCACCCATCGTGGCTGCGGCAGGCGGCGTCGGCGCATTTCGAATCGAATTCGCTTGAACGCGCCGAACACCTGTATCGCGCCGCATTGCGCATTGAACCGCGCGACGCGCTTTCCCATTACAACCTCGGCATCCTGCTGCAACAGCAACACGATTGGCAGGGCGCGCGCCGTGCGTTCGAGGCCGCACTCACCCATCAGCCGCGATTCGCCGAGGCGCTGGTCAATCTGGCCAACACATTGATTGAACTTTCCGATCTGCCGAAAGTGGAAGCCTGCTATCGGCGCGCGCTGGAAATCAATCCGCGCCTGGCACTTGCGCACCATGGGCTGGGCCGCCACTTGTTACGTCGCGGTCGGGCGGCGGAGGCGGCGGATTTATTTGCGTCGGCCGTCGATTGCGATTCGCGTCTGGTCGATGCCTGGCTTGATCTCGCGGAATGCCGCCACCTGTCCGGCAATGATGAAGGTGCTGAGATGGGCGCAATTGCCTGTGTTGAACAGGTGCTGGCGATGGCACCCATCGATTCAGTTGCCCATACAACTGCCCAATTCAAACTCGCGCAATATCGTGGCGAAAAACCTTCGACGCTGCCGCATGCAATGGTTGCGCGCTTGTTTGCGGACATGGCAGGCACGTTTGATGAACATCTCACCCAGCACCTCGGTTATCGGATTCCGGCACTGCTGATCGACCAATTGAAAGATTGGCTGACGGCATTTCCAGCGCGCGGTGCGCACCTGCCCTCGGTATGCGATGTTGGTTGCGGCACCGGGCTTTTCGGCGTCGAGGCGCGCCGCTATTCGGGCCACATGGTTGGCGTTGATTTGTCGGCCGCGATGATTGCTCAGGCACGCGCACGCGGCTGCTACGACGAATTGATTGACAACGATTTGCTGTCCTATCTCAGCGTCACCGATGAAAAATTCGATCTCATCGCCGCCACCGACGTGGTTCTTTATGTCGGGCGTCTGGAGGAGATGTTTACACTTGTCGCCGCGCGTTTGTCCGATGGCGGGCGCTTTGCCTTCACGACCGAGTCGCCCCCGGCGTTGGACGCCGATTTTGCACTGCTGCCCGCCGGTCGATTTGCACATCATCCACGCTATATCCTGCGTCTGGCGAAGGATGTCGGCATGAATATCGTGGCGAAAGTCGATGCCACCATCCGCACCGAAAATGGATCGCCGCTGGCTGGCCACATTTTTATCCTTGAGGTGATCCCGCGCGTTTAAAAGCGGCGGTTACAATATCGCGATGCGCCCGACATTTGAAAACAAATTCTGTACGCCCGGTGATTTCGCATCGCGCGCCGCAGCACTTGCGCAAAAACGGGTGTTCACCAACGGCGTGTTCGATGTCTTGCATCGCGGCCATGTGACCTACCTCGCCGAAGCGCGTACGCTGGGTGCCTCGCTCATCGTTGCGCTGAACTCGGATGCGTCAGTGAAGCGGCTTGGCAAAGGCGATGATCGCCCGGTCAATACACTGGAAGATCGCATGGCATTGATTGCCGCCTTGGAATGCGTGAGCCTCGTCACGTGGTTCGAGGAAGATACGCCGATGCAGCGCCTGCATGAAGCGCGCCCCGAAATTCTGGTGAAGGGCGGCGATTGGCCACTCGACAAAATCGTCGGCGCGACGGAAACGCAATCCTGGGGCGGCAGCGTGCATTCCATCGCCTTTCAATTCGAGCGCTCGACCACCGCGACCCTCGCAAGAATTCGGCGCGCGATTGCTGCAAACCGCAGGCCAAAGACAACGTGAATATGCGATGGCCGATTTAATCGCGCGGCTGCACGCCATTGTCGGTGCGCCAAATGTCATCACCAACGCCAGCGACGCCGCCCCCTACCTGACCGACTGGCGCGGCAACTACGTTGGTCATGCCATCGCCATTGTCAGGCCTGCCAACCGCGAGGAAGTCGCGGCGGTCGTCAATCTATGTGCGGAAACGTCGACGCCGATTGTCCCGCAAGGCGGCAACACCGGCATGGTCGGTGGTGGCGTGCCGGACAATTCGGGCGCGGCCATCGTGCTCTCATTGAAACGCATGAACAAAATTCGCGAAATCGATCTGGCCAATAACGCGATGACGGTCGAGGCCGGCTGCATTTTGCAGACAGTGCAAATGGCCGCGCGCGACCAGAATCGCTACTTTCCGCTTTCGCTTGCCGCCGAGGGAAGTTGCACCATCGGCGGCAACCTTTCGACGAACGCAGGCGGCACCGCCGTGCTGCGCTATGGCAATGCGCGCGATCTGGTGCTGGGCATCGAGGCGGTTACACCCGACGGTCGCATCTGGAATGGATTGAAGGCGCTCAGAAAAGACAACACCGGCTACGACCTGAAGCATCTGCTGATGGGGGCGGAAGGCACGCTCGGCATCATCACCGCCGCCGTGCTGAAACTGTTTCCGCAACCGCGCCAGACCTGCACCGCGATGGTCGCCGTGGCGGATCCGGCGGCGGCCGTGCAATTACTCGGTGTCATACAAGCTGCGATGGGGGACCGCCTGACAGGATTCGAGATGATGTCGCGGGTCTGCCTCGAACATGTCGTGACATATTTTCCGGCAACCGTTGAGCCATTTGCCGAAAAGCATCGCTGGCAGGTTCTCGTTGAATTGACCGACACACAGCCCGGCAGCGCGCTGCTTGACGCGTTCGCGACCGCACTCGAACCGGCTCTGGAAAATGGCATTGCGCTCGACGCGGTCATTGCTTCGAGCCAATCGCAGGCGCACGCGATGTGGACGATTCGCGAGAATATTCCGCACGCCGAAAAGAGTCGCGGAAAAAGTGTCAAGCACGATATATCGCTGCCCATTTCGCATATTGCCGAATTTATTGCGCGAGGCGATGCGGCGCTGAAAGGCGCGCTGCCAATGGGCGAGGTGATCTGTTTCGGCCACCTCGGCGACGGCAATCTGCATTACAACCTGAGCTTTCCCGGGGCCGCACAAACGCCGGACGAAGCCGGTGAAGCCAATCGCATTGTCTACGCGTTGCTCGATGAACTGCACGGCTCCATCAGCGCCGAACACGGGCTGGGGCAATTGAAGCGCGATGAAATTACCCGCCACAAATCGGTGGTTGAATTGGACATGATGCGATTGATCAAAAAAGCACTGGATCCGAAAGGCATCATGAATCCGGGGAAAGTCTTGTAGCGTTCGCCGCCGATCGATTTGCCGTTCCGACGAAGCCTCGCGGGCCAATCGCCCAGCCCCGAAAGCCCGCGACACAACAGGCAAGCAATAACTACCGGATATCCGGCTTGCCCAATTCGCGGTAAACCTTGCGCGCCAGAAATCCGCAGACGGCCAGATAGGCGATTGCGATCAGCGGAAAAAGAAAACTCGCGCGTGAGTATCCGAGCAGCATGAACGTGGCCGCCACCCATAGCAGCGCCGCCGCAATCAATAGCGACGCGCGCCACTTGCGCCGACCCAGAAGTTCATACGCACCGGCACCGCCGAGGTACAGGAACATCAATAGCCCGACCGAGTAGCACAGCTCCAGCAGCACGCGCACGTTGTACCCACTTGTTTGATTGATACCGTTCCGCGCCGCTAAGCCACGGATTCAAAACCTGCACTGCGTCGCAACGCCGCCGAACCCGCGCCACCAATTAGCGTGGCGAAATCAACGGCGAATTGTTTGGTTGCCGACGATTCACATACCGCGACTGAATACGAGGTGGCGAGTTCAAATAATTTCGGTAATCGCGAAACAAATGAGATTCCAGAAGTGTAGAGAATTTCCGTTACTTGTGTGCAGCCAACAACCGTTGGCAATGTGGATTCAGCCATCGCGCGCATGGCGAGGGCACCGCTCGGGTGAGTGATGAGGCGCGACGCGACTCTATCCGCGATGCCGAGCTGATCGAGCACTTTGGCGAAGTGAATGCCGGCGGTTGCTTTTTTCGGATCGGGAAAAAATATGCCGTCGGCGGCGAGCAGTGCAGCGCGAAGTTCGTCCGGATTTGTCGCGGTGAGTTTGCGATCAGTGGCGCGCACCGCGAGACCCGTGAACACGGCACCCATTGGTCGCATCGTCGGCGTCATCACGCGACCGGCTATTGCCAGCGCATTAATTTGTGCCGTCGTGAGAATGATCACATCGCACGGTGCGCCCTCGTCGAGTATCTCCCGCATCGCGCCAACCGCGCCGAATACCGGCGCAATATCAACGCCGTGTGTGGCCGAAAAACGCGCCGCCAATTTTTCCACCACCGCCTTGGCGGCACCCGCGCTCAAAATGTGAATCAAGCCGCGCGCCTCAATCGACACGGATGTCCGCCAGCTTCACGATGCGCGCCCATTTTTCGATATCGGCACGCAGGTGTTTGCCGAATTGTTCCGGCGTCATGTTCATGGCGGTTGCACCCTGCCTGGCCCAAGCCTCTTTCATCTCTGGATTGGCGAGAATCTTGTTGATCTCGGTATTGAGTTTGTCGATGATCGCTTTCGGCGTACCGGTTGGCGCCATGACGCCGAGCCAGATCGTTGCTTCATAGTTGGGTACACCCGCTTCCGCCACGGTCAGCACATCCGGCAATACGCTGGAACGCGTGAGGCCGGTGGTGCCCAAAGCGCGTAACTTGCCTGTACGCACCAGCGGTGCCATGGTGGTGACGGCATCGAACATCATTTGCACCTGGCCGCCCATCACATCGGTGCGCGCACC
Source organism: Betaproteobacteria bacterium (assembly GCA_031367575.1). Classification (GTDB taxonomy): domain Bacteria; phylum Pseudomonadota; class Gammaproteobacteria; order Burkholderiales; family Usitatibacteraceae; genus UKL13-2. The sequence continues at coordinate 5,769 of JANLQC010000211.1, forward strand.
GGCGCTGCCTTTATACGGCACGTGTACAACATTCACGCCCGCCATCGAATTGAACAACTCTCCGGCCATGTGATACGGCGTGCCCGGGCCGGACGACGCATAATTCAACGTCCCCGGTTTGGTCTTGGCGAGATCGAGAAATTCCTTCAGCGTGTTTGCCGCAACCGACGGATGCACCACCATCAACAGATCCGAATAATTGACCGGCGCAATGGGTACGAAATCGCGCATCAAATCGTATGACTTTGACTTCAGCAATGATTCATTGACCGTATGCGTATTCGACATCATCAACAAGGTGTAGCCATCGGCCGGTGATTTCGCGACCGCGTCAGTACCAATCACCGCCCCCGCGCCGGGGCGATCATCGATCACGAACGCCTGCCCGAGCGACTCCTGCAATTTCTGGCCGATGGCGCGCGCATAGATATCGGCAGGCCCACCGGCGGCGAAGGGGACAATGATGCGCACCGGTTTGCCGGGATAGGTTTCAGCCGATGTTGTTCCCGCCCCCGCCAGAAAAAGTAGTACCGCTACAAATAGCATCGATATTATTGTTCGCGACTGCATGCGTTTCTCCTCGTTTGCACTTCGACCCGGATACACCGGATTATTTGCCGTCAGCGCCGCGATGACAAGTGCCTATTTGTACCGACCGTTGTGTACCCATTCGTCACCGCCGAGGACTTTCGTGTATTCAGCGACGTGATGAAATCGGTCGCCAAGAAAAACGTGCGGGTGCATTGCCAGATAAATTCGCGTGGCTCGACATTTTCGTTCCGCTAGCGCGTGATCCATGAAAATGCGCCGGTCGATGAGACGCGGGACAAGATGTTGGGCGCATGGTCACCGGATCCGGTGTGGAAAAAATTCATTGACACGACGCTTGCTGCGCATGGCAAGAAAGTGGAGATACTCCAGGGGTTTGTTGGAATTCTCGCCAACAATTGTGCTCGCGCTCATAGCGAAGCACTTCTCCCTTTTCAAAGGGAGATTGAGAGGGATTTGCAGAGGTTGCGCTAGGATAATGACCGAAAATCTCCCTCAATCCTTGCAGGACGCGCAGCCCACTGCATTGGGCTACCGTTCCGCAGGCGCACACGGCACGCCGTGCGAAACCCCTGCGTCACCCTCTTTACAAAAATGGGAAGTTACCTGCATTGACCAGTATTTGCCGTGACAAATCGAATTTCAACAAACCTCTGGTGTCGTGCCTGGCAATTTCTGGAACAAATAAAAACGATGGATTTTTGGGCCAGACAAGGAGCAAGCCGCCGTGATAGCGTTGACTATCGCGAGGATTTGCGACGCCGAATGGCACAAGAAAAGGCGCGTTTTTATTTTCCTGAAATTGCGTAGCACGAAACTAGCATTGGTGCCGCTTTCCGGGCTGTTAGGCTCGGCAAGCCGCACCGATGAACGATCTATGTACTTTCACCCATTGCCGTTTCCGTTCCCACCAAATCTCCCGCAATCAACCGAAACTGCGCCAGCGCCGCTTCCAGATCCTCAACAATCTCCTGTGCAATCACATCCGGTGGCGGCAAGTTATCGGAATCAGCAAGACTGTCATCTTTCAGCCAGAAAATATCGAGGCTGGCTTTGTCGCGCGCAATCAGTTCGGCGTATTCGTAGGCGCGCCAACGGCCTTCGGGACTCTCAGCGCTCCACGTCGCCGTGCGCACATGCCGATTCGCCGGGTTGTAGAACGTGACAAATTCGTTCAGGTCCTCGCGCTTCATCGGCGCAGTCTTGAGCGTGAAGTGTTTGTTGGTACGCAGGTCGTACATCCACAACTTTTTCGTCCACGGCGTTTCTGATCCTGTAAGCTTTTCGTTGAGTACTTAACGAAAGCAAAAAAGATGAAAGCAGGCAAGAAGAATAACGTATTGGAAGGCATCAAGAAAGAGCAACTGAAGCGGCGCGTGTTTACCCTCGAATTCAAGGCCGAGGTCGTGTGGCACAGGAAAGCCGAGAACCTCAGCTTTCCCGAATGTGGGAGCAAGTTTGATGTGTTGCCGAAGCTGATTCAGCAATGGGAGAAACAGTACGAAGCCGGCCAACTGACGCAAGCGGCCGGTCGGCGTGCGGTCAGTCCCGAACAGGCGGAAATCACCCGGCTGCGCGCCGAGCTGTCGCGCTCGAAGTTGGGACAGATATTGGGGACGGACCACGGTTATCCCGGTCTGAGGCAACAATAAAGTCCAGCCCACACCGTTCATACATTCCACCGTCGCATCAAATTCGTGTCTGCATGTTAACGTTCGGGGCGGAAAACATGTCAGCAAAACCAAGAAAAATCATCATGCCACTGCACCAAGCCCCTACCAAACCCCCAATTTTCCGTACACGTTGACAAGCCACAAGCGCCTTCGCCAATTAACCTACTTGCCAAAAATAACCAAGTAGGTTAAAATATCCGAATGGAAAAATCAACACCGCACTGCAAACTTTCTGTCGTGAAGGCGTTGATTGAATCTTGAAACGTGCGCGCCACGCTGTCCGCCCTCGCAGGCGGCGCGGCGCTGGGGTTCGATTTCAAAGGAATCCTCAGCGTCATATTGGCGCTCACGCCGAAAGATTTCCATAAAAGCATGGCCACAAATTCGGATCACAAAATCTGCCAGGACGTGTATCGACCCGTCACGACTGCCGGCGAGGTTTACCTGAAGCTAACGGTCATCGACGATGTGCTGATCGTGTCATTCAAGGAGTTATGAAAATGAAATGCCCCGTTTGCGGTGGCGCGAAACTGGTGCGCGATACCCGCGATGTACCCTATATCTACAAGGGTGAATCAACCGTCATTCCTGCGGTGTCCGGCAAATTTTGTCCGGCGTGCAGCGAAGCGGTGATGGACGCCGACGAATCGGCACGCGCGAGCACATTGATGCTGGAATTCAACAAGCAGGTCAACGCGTCAATTGTCGACCCGGCATTCATCGCAAGCGTGCGCAAGAAACTCGCGCTCGATCAACGCGAAGCGGCAGCAATTTTTGGCGGCGGCGTCAATGCATTTTCGCGCTATGAAAACGGCAAGACCAAGCCACCGCTGGCATTGGTGAAATTGCTCAAGGTGCTGGATCGGCATCCGGACCTGCTCGCCGAAATTAGGGCAGGATGACGCAGCACGGGCAGCATATGGGACAACCAACGGTTATTCCGGTCTGAGGCTCATGTCACTCGGTTAAGCCCATGACGCCCCGGAAAACGGATGGAAGGATGGGTGGAGCGCAGCGATACCCAAGTTTCTTGCGAGGGACCAAGATGGGTATCGCTG
>JANLQC010000573.1:0-4424 GCA_031367575.1 Betaproteobacteria bacterium
GCCCGCCGCCGAGTCAAATGTCACCCGGTAGCGTCGACCGGTTTCGCCGGGGGCCAGTTCCGCCGGAATCGCTTGGTACTTTGCCCAATGCACACTTTTGAGCGCGGCGGCGTCGAGAATCCTCGACCGCGAGGATTGCGCGATGCCTGCATCCTGCAACAAGCCCTGGCGATCAATCTCGAACTCAACGGCAACCGTGCCATGCAGCCGCTGGCGGCGTGTGCCGGCGTCAAAGCCGCTTTGCACATTGATTGTCGCCAGCGATTGTTCGGGACTGTGGAGTCGATTGGCGTCGGCGTTCGCGGGGACGACGAGTGCGATCAGTTCCACGCCGGTCGCCATGGCACCCGTCGAAAGCAGCACTGAGGCCGCCAACGCGGCAACTGATTTTAAAATGCGGGTGGTGAAAATGTCGCGGATAAAAGTGTTGTGGGTGGTGCGGTGGCTGGTGTTCATGCAGTTGCTCCTTCAAGCTATAAAGGTGGGTTGGAATTGGCCGGAGACTGTCGGCAACAGGCCTCGTTTTGCGCAGCCAGTATTGGCGTCGGCAACCGTGAAAATCTTTGGAAGTAGCGTGAATTATTGTGAAAATTTGTGAAAATCGTCCTGCGGCGGATATTTGCGAATGAACGCGAGTCGCTGTAGTCGCTGTTGCGACAGACTCGCTCACCGCCAACATGATCCAGATGTCCAGTCAGCTTGGACGTTCCGGCCGAATTCAGAAAAAATCACGGCAAGCGGGACAAACTGGACGTAATATTTTGTGCGGGAACCGTCGTTGAACCATTTTTTTTGGAAAGTTGCATGAGCGAAGCGCCTCAATTGTTGCTTGAATTCGGCGAATTCCGGATCGATCCGCGCAAGCGCACACTCGCGCGCGCCAGTGGTGAATTGATCGCGCTCACGCCGAAGCACTTTGATACGCTACTTTATTTGCTTGAGAACGCCGGGGAGGTGCTGGAGAAGGATCGCCTGTTGTCCGCCATCTGGCCGGGCATGATCGTCGAGGAAAATAATCTCAGTCAGGCGATTTCAAATTTGCGCCGCATTCTCGGCGACAACGGTGCCCAATACCGCTACATCCTGACCGTGCCGCGCCGCGGATATCGCTTTGTCGCGGAGGTGCGGACGGAGGCTCAGCACACGCCGAAAGATTTGCCGACCGTTTCGTCGTCGGATTCCGCGCCGAGCTGGCGCGCCTTGGTTGCCACCGGTTTGCTGCTGGTGATTTACATGGGCGTATCACGCTGCGAATCGATTCAGCGCGATCGAACTCAACGCAGGGAGCGCCGACGCGTGGGGCACCCTTCGTGCGGTTGCGCTTGAACCCACCGGCAGACTGGAAGAAGCGGTGGCGGCCCAGCGACGCGCGATTACTCTTGACCCGCTCAATTCAGCCATGGCGCATCGGCTCGCATTTCTGCTGGTCTATCAGCGCAAGTACGATGAGGCCTTGAAACAGGCGCGCATCAATCTGGAATTCGACCCGAAGTATCTGAACAATTACGTCGTGATTGCGCGCAGCCATGAAGCCCAAGGCGAATTCCGGCAGGCAATTGCCGACTATCGCATTCCCGAGTGGTCGTTTTTTCCGGAAGCGGCCATTCCGGAAATCGAAGCGGCGTTGGCGAAGAACGGTGCCCACGGCTATTGGCACGCGCGTTATTCATGGCAGAGCCGCTATACCGCCGCCCAGCCGGAAGGCCACTATTTCGCCGCTGCCTATGCCGGCATGGCCGGAGAAAAAGACGAAGCGTTCCGCCACCTGAATCTTGCCATTGACGAGCGCAATCAGTTTCTCAAGTTCACCAAAGTGGATCCACTGTTTGACCCCCTGCGAAACGATTCACACTTTGCGGCGGCGTTGCAGCGTTTGAATTTGAATTGAGCGGTGCAAGACCCGCGCAATCGTGGTGTTGTGCGGGAAATCGAATTGTGTATGCCGTGCGTATGCCGTGCGCAGGCCGCGCGCATGCCGCGGGAAAGTGGTTACGGCACGTCGCGCGGCAATCCCCTAGCCTTGGCCCAACCGGGTACGCGCGCCTCCATTCCCCGCACGATGTTGGCGTGCACACGATCCCGGTGCGCTGCTGTTGCGGTGAATGCTGGCGTATCGAAGGTAATGGTCGGGTAGCGTTTATTTTCTGCCGAATTCGCGGATTCGGTCGTGCCCGTTGCGACAATCATCGGTGTCATGTACACATCATTTCGATTGGTGATGTCACCGGTGGTGCGCACATAAAGCGGATAAAAATTTGCGCCGCTGCTCACCAGGCCCATGTAATCGCCCAGAAAAAATCCGCGCGCCACGGGGGCGAGGGCGAGATCGAACGATGCGCTGGTCACGCGCCGATCCGTCCAGTTCACGCCGTCGCGCGAGGTCGCCAGCCAATAGTCGATCGGTAGCGTGGTGGCGTCGGCGGTGTTGTTGCGCATGTCGAAGTAGCTGATGCCGATGGTGCCATCGGCGCGCGCATGCACGGTTGCGGTAGAGGCTTGTACGCCGGTTACACCGTTGACTTGCGTGGGGGCCGACCAGGTCAGACCGTCATCGGTGGAACGGGTGAATGCGATGCCATCGCGCGCGCCATTGGAAAAGCGCGCGTCCTGCCAGGTCGCATACAACTGTCCCTGCGGCCCGACCGAAATGTGGCCGAGAAATCCGCCATCGCGGACCGGCTGGCCGGTTTCCGGATCGCGCGTGCCAATGCCAAAAAAATCGGCGACTTTGATCGGGGCCGTCCACGTTACGCCTTGGTCGGTCGAGCGTTGAATCTGATACTGGCCAACCATGGTTCCGCCATTGCTGCTCAGGTGGTTGAAAAAATGAATCAATGTGCCGTTGGGTAGCACCGCAATTTCGACGCCAAGCGTTTGCTGTCCGACGCCGGGGTCGTAAATCACCCGCGCGGGTTCCCACGTGACGCCACCATCGGTGGTGCGGGCAAACATCGCCGGGCCGCGATTGTCGTTGGTGAGCCGATCCCACACCGCATAAACAAAACGCGAATCGGTCGAGTCGGCGGTGATGGAATTTTTGTCGTTGAACGCGGCCGTGCCATCGCGGATCAAGGTGGTCGGCGTGCCCCAGGTGCGCCCACTATCGGTGGAACGAAATACCAGCATCGCGGAGGCGGAACCGGGCTGGAAGCTTGCACCGCTGATGGCGAGCGACATCTGGTAGGCAACACCGTTGGGTGAAATCGCCACCCATGGGTCGGTGGCGCGCTCATAATCGCCGCCATTGGCCGCGTTGCCACCGCCGCAGCGCGATGCGGGTAAGGCGCGCGTCGTCCACGTGACTCCCGCATCGAGTGAGAAGCCGACGGCGGTCGCCTGTGCGCCGCCGTTGGACCATCGGTCCTGCTGCCAGGTGCCAATCAGATTGGCCGGATTGGCCGGGTTGATTGCAACATGCGGTTCAACTTCGGCATTGTTGTATAGCGTTCCAGAATCAGCGACAGCGCCGCAACCTGCGGTGAAAGTTGACGCGCTTGAAACCGGCCCGGCAGAGGTGGCGGGGGGAGAAGTGGGAAGCGAGGGCGGTGTTGTGACCGCTGGCGCGCCGCCGCCACCGCCGCCGGAGCACGCGGCAAGGGCAAGTATCAATACCGTCGCCGATGCCGTCAGGGGCTGGACAATATTCTTGAAATGCGCACGAATGGGGAACAGAGTGTGCTCCGCGTCAGGAAATATTCATTTCGCGTCGCCGGTTGACAGAACGCGTGCAAAAAAATACCAGCGGGAAGAAAACTTACCCGCGCTTGTAGAGGATTTTTTTCGTGCCCGCGTCACAGGTGCCGACCACCCGCAAATCACTTTTCTCGTCCTTCGGCACGACGGTGAGCGTATACGCTTTCACGCCCTTGGCTTGCAGTTTTGCCTCGATGGCCGCCTGCACGTCTTCACAAGTCGTTTTGGCCGACGCGGCACCGGTAAAGGCACTCATGGAAAGCGCCAGCACGGTCGTCATGGTCACCGATTTCATATTGCATTCTCCCCGTCGTTGGATGCGTTTTGTTTGCGAAACAATGAAAACATGATGTTAGCCGATGGCTATGTCTTTGGGACGATGAGAATTTTGCCGGCACGCTCACCTTGGGCGGCCGCCGCGACCGCTTCCTTGATTTGGTCGACATCGAAAGTGGCGTGGATGCGTGTATGGAGCTTGCCTTCGCCGATCAATTTCGCGACTTCAGCGAATACCTGCATCTGCCGCGCCGGCGTTGCTTTGCGAAACCACAGTGCGAGCCAAAAACCGCGCAAGGTCAGGTCGCGAAACACAAAAGTCGAGGGTGAAATAACGCATGGCTCGCCGCTCATCATGCCGTAGTTCACCAGCGTGCCGCCGTCAGTCAGGCACATCGCCAAATTGTCGGTCGAGTTGCCGCCGACGGCGTCGATGGCAAGACCAATCGCGGCAC
>JANLQC010000595.1:0-2597 GCA_031367575.1 Betaproteobacteria bacterium
GACAAACTTCTGAAACTCACGCTCGACCTTGGCATCGAAACCCGTACCGTGTTTGCCGGCATCCGGTCGGCCTACCACCCGAAGGATCTGGTTGGGCGGCTGACCGTGATGGTCGCCAATCTGGCACCGCGCAAGATGCGCTTTGGCGAATCGCAGGGCATGGTGCTGGCTGCGGGCGACGGCACCGGCATTTATCTGCTGGCACCGGATGCGGGGGCGGTGCCGGGGATGCGCATCAAATGATGGGCGGCGGCGCGCGCTCATTCAATTGATCGCGTGGCAAATGCCGTTAACCCATTAACCCAACGCCAAATTGCGGCGAGGCATTTGCCAATGTCACGCGGGATTACGCCAATCGTTGCACGGTTATTGGGTGTATTCGTTGCGTGTACCTTTGCAGGCCCAATGTTTGGCTGCGCGACACCGGGTGTCACTCAAGGTACCGGTCGCGTGGTTGATCCGCCGCTCGAGCTCATCCTCTTTTGCCTGCTGAATCCCGCCCATCCCGCCTGCCGAGGCTTGATGAGATGATCAACGCGCCGCGCTGATTGTGATCGCACGCTTTACAATTCACCCATGGCACGCCTGATCCCGCTAACGCTTCCCCCGTATTCAATCGAACGCGAAACACTCGAGCGCGAAATTGAAATCGATACCTATCGCGCGTCCGGCCCCGGCGGGCAGCATGTCAATAAAACCAATTCGGCCATTCGCCTCACGCATTTGCCCTCGGGCGTGGTGGTGATCGCGCAGGATTCGCCTTCGCAATTCCGCAACAAGGAAATCGCCTTCGAGCGGTTGATTGTTCGCCTCACGAAACTCAATCACGTGCCGAAGAAACGCCTCGCCACCAAACCAACGCGAGCCTCAAAGGAGCGCCGTATCGAAGCCAAGAAAACGCGCGCCACGGTCAAATCGATCCGCAGCAAAAAAGTCGGGCACGACGAATGAGTGACGACATCATCACGGTGAAACTCGACATCACCGGTCGCGTGCAGGGCGTCGGATTTCGCGAGTCGCTGCGCGCGGTCGCGCAAGCACTGGAGGTCAACGGCTGGGTGCGCAATCGCGACGATGGCAATGTCGATGCCGTGTTGCAGGGGCTTGAAAGCGATGTCGAACGCGTCGTTGCCTGGTGCCACAATGGCCCGCCGGGTGCCAACGTGAAGTATGTCAACGCGACGATGGTCGAGAACAGCGAGACCTATATTGCGTTTACGCGCTGGCCGCATATTCCGGCGTAGCGGCATTGCCAACCCGACCGGCGTTCACCGGCGCGCCCGTACACACAACGCATCGAAACGCCGGCAATCACAAGCATTGGCGCGCCTTTACAACCTAAACAGTCCCGAACGCCGCGCCAGTGCTTGTGTTTCAACTCTGGACACTTCCATTTACCCTGTCATTCCCGTGGAGCCTGCCCCGGCAGGCAGTAGGCCGGGGGCGGGAATCCAAATTTCGTAAACATATAAAATGCAACGTAAAATGGATCCCCGCGGTAGCCTGCCCTCGAGTGCTTTCATCGGGGGCGCGGATGACAAGAATTGAGGGTAAATAGAAGAACCCTTTGGCGTATACGCGCTGACGCGAATAAAGTCATGTGATTAAATTGCTCCATCAATCAGGAGAATTGCATGCCAATCAAAAACGAATTGCCCGCAGATGTTGAACGCAGCATCAACACTTTCGTCGAGGCCGCCAAGGCCGCGTTCGAGACCGATCTTGTCTCTGTGCTCATGTTCGGTTCGGCCGCCGAGGGTCGGCTGCGCGCAACCTCGGATGTCAACATGCTGCTGGTGCTCAAGGCGTTCGATCAAACACGCGCCGACCGCCTGCGCGAACCGCTGCGCATCGCACATGCGGCCGTGCAATTGAACGCCATGTTCCTGATGGAAAATGAAGTGGCGGCGGCGATGGACGCCTTCGCCGTCAAATTCGCCGATATTGTCGCGCGCCACCGCGTGCTGTTCGGCCCCAATCCATTTGAGAATATCGATCCGCCGCGCGAAGCACTGATCCGCCGATTGAAACAGGTGCTGCTGAATTTGCAATTGCGCTTGCGCGAACGCTATATCCTTTTGAGTCTGCGCGAGGAACAGCTCGCGCTGGTGATTGCGGACGCTGCCGGGCCGCTGCGATCAATTGCCGCATCGCTGTTGCAGCTAGAGGGCATCGGCCCACTCGCCCCAAAGGAGGCGCTGGAAAAAGCGGTACAGGACATGGGTAGCGCCGGTCTGTGTTCGGCGCTGCACGACGTGTCGATTGCGCGCGAAGAACGGCAATTGATCGACGGGAAAGCGCCAATGACGCTGTTCGCACTGATTGAGATTGCCCGCCAACTCCGCGAGCGGGTTGAGCGGGTTGAGCATGCGGAGCAGGTTGAACATGCAGGGCGCACAGAGCGCGCCGAGCGCGATCGTTAGCGCGGAAGGCTCACCATGAATCCATTTCAACTGACCGGATTTGGCTTTCTCGGTATTTACCTGTTGTTTGGCATCGCCGTTTTTTGCGGGCTGCGACTATGGCTGCGTCACGCTGAAACGGCCAATGTGCGCCCCCAACAAAACATGACCGATCCGTACCTGATCGCGTTACTT
>JANLQC010000635.1:0-7574 GCA_031367575.1 Betaproteobacteria bacterium
CGCCACTGCTGGGGGCGAATTCGCGACGGCAATGCGGCCGCGGCGAAATCATTGTCTGCCACGGCGCCTCGAGAAAAATCACATCCCGCGGCACGCCCAGCTCGCGCGCGATCCGCAGGCGCGTTTCGCGCAGCGCCTGCCAGAGCGCGTCGTCCTGCGGTGGAATGTTGTTGGGTTCAACACGTCGGGCAGCCGGATCGCGGCGCGCTTTTTTGGTTTTCTGCGCCGCCTGCGCGCGTAGCGTCACCGTCTGCGTGCCCTTCAATACCGGCTTGCTGGTTGAGGTGAGTTTGAGGCCGCCGAAGCCTTCCAGATCCACACTCAAGAAACCCATCGCCGTCAATTGCCGGAACACGCCGCGCCATTGCAAATCGGATAGTTCCCCGCCGATACCGAATGTCGGCAGCCGATCATGGCCAAATTGTTGCACCCGTTCGGTGGTTTTTCCCAACAGCACATCAACCAAATGCACCACGCCAAATCGTTGCCCGGTACGATACACGCACGAAAGCGCCATCTGCGCGGCGCGCGTACCGTCCCAGGTTTGCGGCGCATCGAGACAATTGTCGCAATTGCCGCACGCCGTGGCACGTTGTTCGCCAAAATATTCCAGCAGTGTTTGCCGGCGGCAGCGGGTGGATTCGCAAAACCCCAGCAACGCATTGAGCTTTTGCCGCTCGAGCCGCTTGCGTTCTTCGCCCGCGTCCGACCCATCCACCATCTGCCGCAGCATTACCACGTCCGCCATGCCATACGTCATCCACGCGTCGGCATGCAAACCATCGCGACCGGCGCGACCGGTTTCCTGATAATAGCCTTCGATGCTTTTCGGTAAATCCAGATGCGCCACAAACCGCACATTGGATTTATCGATGCCCATGCCGAAGGCAATGGTGGCGACCATGACCACGCCTTCTTCCTGCAAGAATCGTTTCTGATTGGCGGCGCGAACGGCGGCATCAAGACCGGCGTGATACGGCAGCGCATCGAATCCGCGCGCCACCAGAAAATTGGCGGTTTCTTCCACGCGTTTTCGCGAGAGGCAATAAATAATGCCGGCGTCGCGTTTGCGCCCGGCAAGAAATTCGGCCAATTGGTGGCGCGGCTGGTTTTTTTCGACGATGCGATATTGAATATTCGGCCGATCGAAACTCGCCACGAATCGACGGGCGTTTTCCAGACCAAGGCGCTCGATAATTTCGTTGCGCGTTGGCACGTCCGCGGTGGCCGTCAATGCGATGCGCGGAACAAGCGGAAAACGTTCGTGCAAGATCGTCAGCTGGCGATACTCCGGGCGAAAATCGTGCCCCCATTGCGAGACGCAGTGCGCCTCGTCGATGGCGAACAAGGCAATCTTGGTGCGGCCGAGCAAATCGATGAAACGCGGCGTCAGCAATCGCTCCGGAGCGACGTAGAGCAAATCCAGTTTGCCCGCCAGCAGGGACTTTTCCATTTCACTTGAGGTTCGGGCATCCATGGTCGAATTAAGAAACGCCGCTTTCACACCGAATTGCTGCAGCGTTTCGACCTGATCCTGCATCAGCGCAATCAATGGCGAGACGACGATGGCGGTACCCTCGCGCAGCAGCGCCGGAATCTGAAAGCAAAGCGATTTGCCGCCACCGGTCGGCATCAGCACCAGCGCGTCACCACCGGCGATCAAATGTTTGACAACGGCTTCCTGCTCCCCGCGAAAGGCGGGATAACCGAAAACCGAGTGGAGAATTTCCTGTGGGTTGGAAGACATGGCGACATGATAGTCGATGGCCTGCAACGAAAAAAAACGCCGCAACGGCTACGCACGAAAAATAATTTGATTTTGTGAAGCAGTTCATATTTTCAAATGCCATGGCGGCGTAAAGTGACATCACCTCCTCGTAACACTTTTTGCCCGGCAACTTAATCGTTCCGGGCGTTTTCTTTTGTGGTGCTTCAAAAATTCTTTGACGACAATCCCGAATACTTCCTCGCCGTCACCGGTTCCCCGCCGCGATCCAATGAGGGCCTTGAAAAATGGATGTGTGGAGAAAAATTACAAACGCAAGCACTGGCGCGGCTTTCCCGCCATAAACGGCCCGAAAAGCGCGCCAAATGGCGATCCGGCTCGTCCGATGCTATGGCGACAACTGAAACGGATACACCGGACCCAGCGCCAGTATCTGCGTCAATTCATCGAGTGCGGCCCGGCATTCATCGAGCAGTGCCGGATCGACTAGTTCGTCCTCGCCCAGCCGATCACGGTAGTGTTTTTCCACCCACGCCACCAATCGTGGAAAGAGCGCATCGTTCAGCCATGTCGCGGAATTCACATTGGCGAGTTCGACGGTAGTGAGTTCAACGCGCAATCTGAGGCACGCCGGGCCGCCGCCGTTGCGCATGCTTTCGCGCAGATCCATCACCAACACATCGCGAATCGGCGTATTCATCGCGAGCAGCGATTGAAGGTATGACCACACGCGCGGATTGCGGCGGCACTCTTCGGGAACCAGCAGCAACATGCCGCCATTGTTGCGCATCAATAACTGGCTGTTGAACAGGTACGATTGCACGATGTCATTGAGACTGAGCTCGCCCGCGGAAACCTGGATCGCAATTAATTCGCTGCCCAGTTTCGCCGCGATTTCGTCCAGCACCTTTGCCTGATCGACAAACGCGGCTTCATGGCAAAAAAGTACATTGCCGTTGCCGACCGCAATCACATCGTTGTGGAATACACCGGCGTCGATCACCTGCGGATTCTGTTGCGCAAATACGGTTCGACTTTCATCGAGACCATGCAGACGCGCGACGGCGTGGGAAGCCTCGCGCGTCTGGCGGGCGGGAAATTTCACCGGTTTTGGTGCGGTGATGTCGAAGCCACTCGCACCGTAAACAAAAAATTCCACGCCGCGCTCACCGTAGGCTCGACAAAAACGCGTGTGATTGGCCGCACCTTCGTCGCCCAATTGCGGACAACCCGGCAGCGCGTCATGATGCGCGAAATATTTCTCATCGCGAAAAATCGCCTTCAATGTGCGCGACGTTTGCGGGTGCTCGATGGCGCGATGAAACTTGTTGTTGAGGTTGGCGGGGGTGAAATGCACGCGACCGTCCGCTGTATCGGCACTTGGGCTGACGGTGGCGGCATTGGCGGACCACATGCTGGACGCGGACAATACGCCCGAATACACCATCGGCGAATCCTTAGCCGCCGTGCGAATCACCTCGGCGTCCGTGCCGCAAAAGCCCAGTGCGCGCAGCGTGGCCACCGAGGGCCGTTCTTGCGGCGGCAATACGCCTTGCGTGAAACCCATGTCGGCCAGCGCCTTCATTTTTTTCAGGCCCTGCAACGCGGCGAGTTTCGGGTTCGCGATTGCGCCATGGTTTTTGGCCGAGGCGATATTGCCGAATGAAAGCCCGCTGTAATTGTGCGTCGGCCCGACGAGTCCGTCGAAGTTCGCCTCATATGCGCGCGCCGCGGTCACAATGAAAGTCCCGGGCTTAATTTTTCCGGCAGCGTCAACGTGGTGGATTCGAGTGAGGCCTGCGGATAGGCGCAATAGTCGGCGGCGTAATAGGCGCTCGCGCGATGATTGCCGCTGGCACCGACACCGCCAAACGGTGCCGCGCTCGACGCGCCGGTGAGCGGGCGATTCCAGTTGACGATTCCCGCGCGAATGTGGCGCAGAAAAATTTCGTATTCTTCCGGACTTTCAGACAGCAATCCGGCGGCGAGTCCGTAACGGGTGTTGTTGGCCATGGTCAACGCGTGGTCGAAATGGTTGTATCGCAATACTTGCAGAAGTGGGCCGAAGTGTTCTTCATCCGGCAGGTCAGCGATGCCGGTAACGTCGAGAATACCGGCCGAGAGAAGCGCGGTAGCCAATTTGATCGATTTCATTTCCAGCAATGATCGGGCACCGCGCCCAAGCAAATCGTGTTGCGCTTGCAGCAATGCTTCGGCTGCGGTAACGGAGATCACGGCACCCATGAACGGTGGATCGACATCATCAAATGCCCCTGCTTTCAATCGCGCCGCCACGTCAATCAGGCGCGCCATCAGCCGATCCCCCGCGTCACCTGACGGCACTATCAGGCGTCGCGCACAAGTGCACCGCTGCCCGGCGGAAATGAACGCCGATTGAATAATGTGATGCACCGTCGCATCGAGATTCCGATAGTCACCGACCACCAGCGGATTGTTGCCGCCCATTTCCAGGGCCAGAATTTTCTGCGGTTGCGCGGCGAATTGGCGGTGCAAATGGGCACCTGTCTGCGAACTGCCGGTGAAAAACAGGCCATCGATGCCCGAGTGTCCGGCAAGCGCAATTGCCGTGTCGCGCCCGCCCTGCAGCAGATTCAGAACGCCCTTCGGCAGTCCTGCCTTTTCCCAGATCCTCACCGTCGCGTCCGCGCTCCCCGGCGTCAATTCGCTCGGTTTGAAGATCACGCAATTGCCCGCAAGCAGCGCGGGAACGATATGCCCGTTCGGTAAATGACCGGGAAAATTGTACGGCCCAAAAACAGCAACAACACCGTGCGGGCGATGCCGCAGCACGGCGGTGTGGTCGGCCTGCGCGGTCACGCGCGTGCCGCTGCGTTCCTGATGTGCGCGAATGGAAATGTCGATCTTGCCGATCATGGTGGCGACTTCGGTGGCCGCTTCCCACAGTGGCTTGCCGGTTTCGAATCCGATGGTGTGTGCAAGTGAAGTCTTGTGTTCGCCGAGCAGGCGCGCGAATTCCCTGAGGGTCGCGATGCGAGCGTCAAGCGCAAGCGCCGACCAGCCGGGGAACGCGGTGCGGGCCGCGACAACGGCAGCATCCACATTCGCCACCGACGCGGCGCGGCCCTGCCAAACAATTTCCTGCGTGACCGGATTGCGCGACGCGAAATCCGTGCCGTCACCGGCGACCCAGCGCCCATCGATCCAATGTTGATTCATCGTGCCACCCTTGACCGTTACCACCGATCACGCACTGACAGCGGTACCACCCGCACCTCGTCGCCGGACGAAAGTTGCAGTGCCTCAGCCGTTTCAGGATCGAGCGGAAAAGAGTTCTCCTGCGGCGCGGCCGCCACCATCGCGGCACGATAGTGTCCAAATTTCGTGTTGGCGACAAGGTAAACAACGGCGCGTTCAGACACGAGCGGCGCGGGTTTGCCATCCACCGCCACCTTGAAAACGGCGCTGCGCGAAACCGCGCCGACATCGTCGACATCGCACTCCACGGTCGGCCCGGCATCGAAAATATCCACGCAACCTTCGTAACGAAAACCTTCGGCCTCGAGCATGCGCCGCGCCGGTTCGGTGAGCGGATGTGTTTGTCCGATGGCCGCCTGCGCCTCCGGCGTGAGGAATGACGTGTAGAGCGGGTGTTTCGGCATCAGCTCGGCGACGAACGATTTCTTGCCGATGCCGGTCAGGTAATCGGCTTCGGAAAATTCCATCGAGAAAAACCGCCGGCCAAGGCTTTCCCAAAAAGGCGATTGGCCTTGGGCGTCGGAGATGCCGCGCATTTCCGCGATGATTTTTTTCGCAAAGCGCGCACGGTGCTGCGCGATGAACAGGAAGCGCGATTTAGACAGCAGGTTGCCGTTGCGGTCGCGGCGATACGCGGGGTCGAGGAACAGCGAGCAAAGTTCGCTGTGGCCGGTGTGATCGTTGCTGAGGAACAAGGTCTGTGTTTGTGAAAACACGCCGAGTGCTTTCGAGGCATGCACCGCGAGTCCGACACGGTAGGTGTACCAGGCCTCGCGCAGACCCACGGCGGCGGCGATGCCGCAGGTGCCGACCACCCGCCTGGCCGACGTGTCTTCGAGCACAAACAAAAACAGTTCGTCGGCCTTGTCAGCCGTTCCGGCGAACGAAGAGACCGAGGCATCGATGCGCTGGGCGAGGGCGGATTGGTTCGACGGCAACGTGGTGAGGCCGACGCCGGCCGAGGCAACCAATTGCAACAACGCTGGCAAGTCGGCGTGCGCGATGGGCCGGATGATCATCATGGATTTGTCGCCGTTGGTGATTTGCGATTCGTGGCTGGTCGGCGACTACTTGGCCGCCACCGATTCCGTTGCCAGCATCTCCGCGATTGCTACCTCGAAGCGCTGCAAACCGATCACCACATCTTCCTCCGTGATCAGCAGCGACGGTGCGAGGCGAAGCGTATCTACACCCGCGACCAGAATCATCAGCGCATGTTTTTCCGACATCTTCACGAACTCTTTTGCGCGCCCGTGCCATGCGGGTATCAACTCGCAGCCAAACCAAAGGCCACTGCCGCGCAATGCGGTGAATATTTTGTGCTGTTGATTGATCGCTGTGAGGCCCGCCATCAACTGTGCCGAACGCGCAGTGGTATTCACGCGCGTCGCGGGTGCCGCCAGCACCTCCAGCACACCAAGCGCCACCGCGCACGCGAGCGCGTTGCCACCGAAGGTGCTGCCGTGCGCGCCGACGCCGAAGCTCCTGGCGATGTGTTCGGTGGTCAACATCGCACCGATGGGAAATCCACCGCCGAGACCTTTGGCGGACGTGAGTATGTCCGGTACCACACCGCACTCCATGTACGCAAACAACGGGCCGGTGCGCCCCGCGCCCGATTGCACTTCGTCGAAAATCAGCAGCGCCTGATGTTGATCGCACAATTCACGCAGGCCCTTGAGAAATTCGCGTGTTGCGGGCAACACACCGGCTTCGCCTTGCACCGGCTCGACGATGACCGCGCAGGTGTTGGCGGACAAGTGCGCGCGCACCGCGTCGAGATCATTGAATGGCAGGTGCGTGATGCCCTGCGGCAGCGGCGCATAACCTTCCGTGTACTTGGCTTGCCCACCGACAGTCACGGTGAACAGCGTGCGGCCGTGAAATGAATCGTTGAAGGAAATAATCTCGAACTTGTCGCTCTCATAGGTGCCGGCCGCCGTATTTGTGCCCGAATGCGCGCGCGGATGATGCACACACGCGTGGCGACGCGCGAGTTTCAACGCGGCTTCGTTGGCTTCGGCCCCGGAGTTCGCAAAAAAAACCCGCTCGCCGAACGTGAGTTCGCAGAGGCGTTGCGCGAGCAGGATGGCGGGTTCATTGGCGAGCACATTCGCGACATGCCAGATCTTGCCGGCTTGCGTCGTCAGCGCGTTGATCGCCGCCGGATGCGCGTGACCGATTGAACTCACGGCGATGCCACCGGCCAGATCAAGATATTCGCGCCCCGCCTGATCCCAGACCCGCGAACCCTTGCCGCGCACCGGAATGAAACCGCCGGGGGCGTAGGTGGGCACCATCACGTCATCAAAGGCGGCGCGGGTGGGTGTGGTTTGCGATGTCATCAAAAAACTCCTGTTGCAGGATTCGGGTGCCGCTATTTTATGCGCTCACGCAGTTGGTGCAATCAAATCATGCGCTCAATAAATTTCCGGTGCGAAATGCTGTCGCCCCCGCGACTTTCGCGAGGCGCATGCCGGTGGTGGCGAAGTAACGGTTCTCGATGGCGTACAAAACACCTTCGGTTTTGCACGTGAGCGTGACCACGCGGGAGGAGATCGGATCGGTCACGTCGGCGATGGCATCCCCCGGCTTCACCCGATCGCCCGGC